>CAZXCX010000150.1:0-3111 GCA_964639375.1 uncultured Candidatus Bathyarchaeia archaeon | reverse complement strand
TATAGTTCCAGCGAAACCAGACGAATTCATGGACATGGTCAAAGAATTCCATGAGAGAATGAAAGGGCCAGCCACACAGAAGTACAGGACCCTAGGCACTCCAGAAAACGTTCTAGTCCATAACGCGTTGCATTGTATGCCCACACGCAACTACAATAATGCTCACTTTGAAGGAGCGGACAAGGTAAGCGGAGAAGTCCTGAACGAAAAATTCGTGGCGAAAATCATAGGCTGCAGTTCCTGCGCCATGCGCTGCGAACACGAAGTCGTAATTCCAGAAGGCCCCTACAAGGGCACCATGACCAGAATGGAATACGAGACGTTATGGGCAATGGGACCCTACTGTGGCATAGATAGGCTGGACACAATCATAAAAGGCATGGAACTGTGTAACTACTACGGAATGGACGCCATAGGCGCAGGTGTTATCGCTGCCTTTGCCATGGACTGCTACGAAAGCGGAATCTTGTCACAAAAAGACCTTGGCGGAATAGACGCTCATTTCGGCAACTCCGAAGCGCTCCTTCAACTTCTTGAGAAGATCGGAAAGCGCGAAGGCATAGGTGACATTCTTGCTGAAGGCGTGAGAATCGCGGGAAAGAAAATAGGGAAAGGCGCCGAGAAACTCGCTCAGCACATCAAAGGCTTGGAAGTCACAGGTTACGACTTGCGATGCCTCAAAACAGCGGCTTTAGGTTTTGCCGTCTCCTTCCGAGGAGCAGACCACAACAGGCACGGCGCTTACGCTTTCGATGTCAAAGGCAAAGTGGACCGCTTAAAGGCGGAGAAAGGCCGAGGGAAACTGGTTAGAGACATGGAAGACACCTACGCGCTCATCGACTCATTTATAGTTTGTAAATTCTCAAGGGGCACGTACTATAAGGGGTTGTCCGACATGGCTAAGCTTTACAGTCTAGTAACAGGAATCGAAATGGCGCCTGAAGAGCTGAAGAAGTCAGGCGAGCGAATAAACACGGTTGCCAGACTAATCAACATCAGGGAAGGCTTAGGCAGAAAAGATGACACTTTACCGTGGAAAGTCATGAACATGCCGATACCTGATGAGGGACCTGTAAAAGGAGCAGTAGTAACGCAGAAAGAACTGGACTTGCTTCTGGATGATTACTACGAGTCTCGCGGGTGGACGCTGAAAGGCGTTCCCACAAAAGCGAAACTTGAGGGACTCGGCATGGACGACTTATCAAGCATTGTTGAAGGGAAACAGGAGGCATAAACAGAATGGTAAAAATCCACGAAAGGAAGTTCGTTTCAGCTGACCCAGACAAGTGCGTAGGTTGCCAAATCTGTGAGTACGTGTGCTCATGGACGAAGGAAAAAGCCTTCAACCCAATGAAATCACGCATACGCGTAGTGCGCGTTAACCAATTAGCCAACATGGCGGTTACCTGCAGGCTCTGCGAAGACCCACCGTGTGTTGCTGCATGCCCACGTGACGCGCTGACGCAATCTGAAGAAACAGGAACCATAATTGTTGACGTGGACAAGTGCAACGGCTGCGGATGGTGTATCGAAGCCTGCGACTACGGTGCGATTATGTTGCATCCCGACAGCAAAGTCGTTTACGTCTGCGACCTGTGTAAAGAGCAAGGTGAACCTCAATGCGTGAAGTGGTGTCCTGAAGAAGCCTTAACGCTAGTGACAAGCGATGTGCTGGCGCAAAAAGCAAGAATCGGCGCAGTGAAGAAACTCTTCCAGGAATCAAAGGAAAAGAAATAACAAAGCAAAAGGGTGTTTTTAAATCCCTTTCTTTAAACTATTTCAGAAAGAATTTTTTGCAGTGTACCTGTGATTTTTTCCGCAGCAGCCTGAATTTCTGCTGTTAAGCCTTCCCCGAACTCAGTGTTCTTGGGTTCAATCAGTAACAAAGCGATTTTCGCTTCCGTCATTTTTGTAATGTACCCACAGAAAATGCGCAACGGTAACATATGCGTTGTAACTGCTGGAAAATCCGCAATCCGTTCTGGATCAACAAGCCGCACTACTCCAGGTTTCAATCCCAGAAAAGCAGCGTCAATCAAGAGCACATGGGTCGGATTAAATTCTATTATAGGCTCAAGAAAGCTTTCTGGAACAGTCTCGCACTCAAGTAGGTGGGCTTTCTCTGAAACTTTGCCTTCTAAGTCTTGAACGATTTTCATGCCCACAAAATCGTCTGTGCGAATAGGGTTTCCAATTCCTGCTACAACAACTCTCTCTGCATCTGCAAACCACTTTTTTAGTGCATTTTGAATGTTATACTTTCTCTTAGTCAAGTGGAAACGCCAGCTAAAACTAAGAATAAGAAAAGGATAAAAGAAAAGGTTTACCGCTGCAGAGTTTTTACGAGTTTCTTCTGGCTGTTATAAATCTCAACGGTCAGCGGCATTTGTCCGACTGCGTAGTGCGTTGCGCATGCGAAGCATGGGTCATAAGCCCTGAAAGCCATCTCCACCATGTTAAGCACACCTTGGTCTACTTTGCCGCCGTGAATCAAGCCCTTAGCCGCGTCGCGGATGGACATGCAAATAGCTGGATAATTGTTGGTCGTAGCTACAATCATATTCACGTCTTTAACGAGCGCGTCCTTGTCCAGCACGTAGTGGTGATACAGCGTGCCCCTTGCAGCTTCAACCACGCCCACGCCTTCGCCGGGTTCGCCGGGCTTGTTGCGCACGTTCGTACTCGTAATCTCAGGGTCTTTAGCCAGCTCTACGGCTCTTTCAGCGGCATAAAGAATTTCAATCAGCCGCGCCCAGTGGAAAGCCAAAGTGCCGTGCACTGGTTTGCCGCCCAACGTCTGATACATCACTTCGTACTCTGCTTGCGCGAGAGGCGTAGCCATGCCGTCAGCAGCGTTCAGCCGTCCAAGAGGACCAACACGGTAGACTCCGTTGTCTGCGCCGTAAAATTGGCCTTTCCAGCCGATTTTCTTCAGGAACGGGAACTTCGAGTAGGTCCATTCTTCCACATGTTCACCGATGTGCGTTAGGTAGTCTTTCGGTTCAAACTTTAAGAATTCACTGCCATTAGGGTCAACTACTCTGATTTTTCCGTCGTAGAAATTAACTTTGTTGTTGTCGTCCACTTGGCCCATGTAGTAAGTTTTCATCG
>CAZXCX010000149.1:0-3175 GCA_964639375.1 uncultured Candidatus Bathyarchaeia archaeon | reverse complement strand
CTTCTGCCTCTTGCCAGCCGTAGAGCTGTTCTGCAGCGCGGTTCCAGTACGTGATTTTTCCTTTCAGGTCTGTGGCTATAATTGCTTGTCCTACAGCGTTCAGTAAACGCGCTTGTAAACGGTTTTTTTCGGAGAATTTTTTGCTTTCTGTGATGTCTCTGAATACTCCTCGAAGCATTTTCTTGCCATTAACTTCGAACAGGTTGGCTTTTATTGTTACGTCCCTGATTTCTCCATTTTTAGTGATTATTTGATTCTCGAGTGCAACCCCTTCTTTGCTCGTGCGATGTTGCTTGAAGGTTTTGCTAAACTTTCCTGCACTTTCTTCTGGGGGATGTAGGAACCGTTGATGCATGCCGATTAATTCTGATTTTGCCTTGCCAGTTAGTGCCGTTGCGGCGCGGTTGCAATCGATAAGGATTCCTGTTTCAGCGTCTGCAACAAAGATGGTGTCCATGGCTTCTTCAAACAGCTTTCTGTATTTTTGCTCTGACGCCTTCAGTGTCTGCTCTATTCTCCTGCGTTCTGTGATGTCGCGAGAAGTAAACATCGTGCCAGTGATCTGACCATTTTCGTCGGTTAAAATTTTTCCGATGCCCTCTGATAAAATGTAACTTCCGTCAGCGCGTCTAACGCGAACCTCCATTGTTCCTCCAGAATTATCTTTGAGTGCCTTTTTAGCGGCTTCCATCGCCCGTGTCATGTCGTGTGGGTGAATAAAATCGTAGACACGCTTTCCTATCATTTCGCTTGGCTCATACCCCAAGATCCATTTATGCGAGGCGCTGGCGAAAGTGCATATTAAATTCGCGTCGGTTAGCAGGAGCATGTCCTGCATATTCTCAGTAATCAGGCAAAGCTGCCTTTCGGCTTCTCGCAAAAGTTTTTCCGATCTCTGTCCCCTAACCGCATCGCAGATACTGCGTTTCAATTCGGCGTACGTTGCTTCAGCTTTGCCCTCCTTTCCAACGTAGCGGTATACTCCAGAATTCAAAGCTGCAATGGCGATTTCCTCTTTGCCTTTGCACGTGAACAATATAAAAGGAATATCGTTGCCTTCCTGTCTTAGCTCTCTAAGAAGTTCCAAACCGTTTTTGCCAGGCATCTGATAATCAGTGACAACCGCATCGTACTCTGAGTCTTTTAATTTTTTAAGGGCTTCTTCAACAGACAATGCAGTGTCAACTTCAAATTGGCTCTGCTCTTCTAAGCATTGTTTCGCAACAGCTAAGAAACCGGCATCGTCATCCACATGCAGAACTCTTATTGCTTTCTCCTTAAAGAGATCGACATATACCTCACTTGCTGACTCAACCGCGACCTTAGCCATCCACATCAACCACGTCTATTCTATCACGATTTAAACTACCGCAAAGATTAAAATGGTTATGAATTAGTCGTATGAATTAAGATTCAAAGAATAAGGAATGACAATCCGAGACGAGCGCGGCTTAAAAAAAGAAAATAAGCCCTAAGAACGCACTTTGCCTAACAAAATAGTTTAATTGCAACTTCGGTATTAGCTATACATGCACCGCGGAGAATTTACTCCAGATCTCATCGCGCCATGCGGAATGAACTGTGGAATCTGCAAAGCTTACTTAGCTTATTCGAGAGGGATACCTAAGCAAAGAGGAAAAGTAACCCATTGCGCAGGGTGCCTTCCCCGCAACAAAAACTGTTTTATCAAGAGAGGCTGCAAGAAGCTCGCGAAGAATGTGTTCAGGTTTTGTTTCGAGTGTGAAACTATGCCGTGTGAGAATTTGGATCGCTTGGACAGGCGTTACCGAAAGCGTTATGACATGAGCATGGTTGAAAACCTCAGGGAGCTGAAAGAGAGGGGCGTGGAGGAGTTTCTAAGGATTCAAAGAGAGAAATACAAATGCCCCGACTGTGGAGATGTGGTCTCTGTTCACAACGGAAAATGTTACGCCTGCGGACACGTGAAGCGCGAATAAACTAGAGTAGCCTTATCAGAAACATCGGTAAGTAAGTGTTAGATTAGTTCTAAGGGTAGAGATTAATGAAAGCGTGGAGCTGGGGATGATATTTGAAATCCAAAAACACCGGAGACATCACCCGCAAACCCCCTCTTTTTTGTATGTGAGACTTCTTGCAACGTTTGTCGAACTGAGGAGGCAATTAACTCTGATTCAGTTTTCGAATTCATAATAGTTATTAGAACCAACCTTTAGAAAAAGTTAAAGGCGTTGAACTTGACCGAAACAGTGAATACTCAACCAGTTGTAATCTCAGCCGAAGCCCCTTCCTCAAAAGAGAACATTGTTGAGAGGAAAACTATTGTTTATGAAGCACATATCGATCCCACGGTGATAAGGGTTTCTGGCGAAAAACTCAAGAAACAACTTTTCACAAGATTTGTTTTATTCAAGCCGAAGTCGGAAGACATTCAGTTTGTTTCATTAGAAAAGTACTATGAACCATACATAGTAATAAGTGGAAGATATTTCATTGATTATTATCGCAAGTGTACCTACCTATTTAAAGTTGATGAAAGAGTCAGGGAAGTTGTTCTATTAAACCATAAATTCTTGCCTGAAGCTTCCACATCAAGCAAAAACGCCAGAATTATTAAGCTCCCTGGGGAAGAGCGACTGATTAACGAGGCAAAAGCATTTTTAATCTTGGACAAGAATGGCCGAGATGCAGAGGTGGATAATCTTCCATCTGCGCCTTCTGAGAAGAAACCTGAGAAAGTAATTAAGGAACTTGGGATAGAAGAACTCGCTGAAAACGTGGACGTGAATTTTATCAGGGAAAGAATAGCTAAGCGCCCAAAAGACCTAAACAGAATTGTGGAAGAAATCTTTGAAATAAACGACCGCTCAGTAATTTACACTCCTAGATTTAAACTTTTGTTTAGGAACGTAAAGACTTGGGATGAAAAAGTCTTAGTGCTTGACGGTGTTACATCAAAAAGAATATAATAGATTGAAAATTCTGTCTCAAATTCCAAATATTCTTTAGCGACGTTTTCACATTTCGAAATTAAAAACGATCTACTTCAGCGGCAAATAAGATTCAATAATGCGAATTGAAAATAGTGATTTCTAAGTCACAATGCTTAACTAATTTGTTCAGCCAACCCATTTGCAAGGGTGACAAGAGTGAGGTTCACGCGTAGTGTAGCTAGTTTGGCTCTTGTGCTAATTGC
>CAZXCX010000148.1:0-3180 GCA_964639375.1 uncultured Candidatus Bathyarchaeia archaeon | reverse complement strand
GAAGAGCATCTGCTCCAGCTGGAAAAAGCCGCGGCAAAGCCGAAGTGCTCTACTACCCGCAAGGCGGAGTAGACCAAGCGCTAAAGAAAGTCGATGATTTGATAGCTCCTGAACTAGCGGGTTTGAACTCTGATTTTCAAGAAGAAATCGACAACGCGCTCCACGAGATTGATGGCACAACGAACTTCAAGATTATAGGCGGAAACACCGCTTTTGCAATTTCGCTAGCCAACGCGGAAGCAGCGGCAAACTCGCACGGCCTTCTTCTATTCCAATTTTTAGGCGGAAACACCGCTAACACGCTTCCATATCCGCTTGGAAACACAATAAGCGGAGGAAAACACGCCCGTGGCAAAGCTCCAGACATCCAAGAGTACTTGGCACTTCCCCACGGGGCTGAAACATTCCTTGAAGCTGCAACAGCAAACGCTCAAATCCACAAAAAAATAGGAGACGCCTTAACAAAGAAGGATAAACTTTTCAACTGCGGAAAAAGCTCCGAAGGAGCATGGATTGCTAACATCGGAAACGTAGACGCTTTTGAAGTCATATCCAAAGCATGCGAAGAAGTGGGTAACGAGTTGGATTTTGAATGCGGTTTCGGCATTGATGTTGCCGCATCCTCGCTATGGAAGGAAAAAGAAAAGAAGTACATTTACGAGAGTGAAGGAAAAAAACGAGACACCGCTGAACAACTAGAATTTCTTTTAGACCTAATTGAGAAGTATCATCTTGCTTATGTTGAAGATCCCTTTCATGAGGAAGACTTTGAAAGTTTTGCTGAACTCACTAAGAAAGCTAAGAACTGTTTGATCTGCGGCGACGACCTGTTCACGACCAACAACGAACGATTAAACCATGGAATAAAGCTGGGCGCGGCAAACTCGATCATAATCAAGGTCAACCAGATCGGCACGCTCACAGACGCTTCGGAAACAATTGAAAGCGCACAAAAGTATGGATACACCACGGTAATGTCACACCGTTCTGGCGACACATGTGATTGGCACATAGCCCACTTGGCTGTGGCGTTTAAATGTCCAATAATAAAAACTGGAGTCGTTGAGGGAGCACGCATTGCGAAAATAAACGAGTTAGTGAGAATCGAGCATTTCTTAGGAAGCAGGGCTAAAATGGCCAATTTAAAAATAATCTAAGGAGAAAAGAAAATGACAGAAGATGAATTAAAAGAAAATCCATTCGAAACTAAGGTTGAAACGAATCAGGAAACACCAATGATAGATGAACTCTTGTTACCGCGAGACACACTATTATCAGCTGGGATACACATTGGAACAAGAATGAAAACCAGAGACATGGAACCATTCATATATCGTGTCAGACCAGACGGCTTGTTTGTTTTAGACGTTAAAAAAACTGATGAGCGCGTAAGAATCGCCGCCAAATTCTTGGCACGTTTCGAACACGCAAAAGTAGCGGTAGCAGCAGGTAGACTTTATGCGCACGAGCCAGTGAAGAAATTCTGCGAGTTAACAGGCGCTACGCCTGTAATAGGTCGTTTCATCCCAGGACTCTTATCGAACCCGTTGTATTCCAACCGCATCGACCCAGAAGTTATAGTAGTTTCCGACCCGAGAGCAGACGCTCAAGCTGTCAGAGAAGCCTCGAAAGTGGGAATACCAATAGTGGCGTTATGCAGCACCGACAACGAATTCGCCGGAGTAGACTTGGTCATACCAACAAACAACAAAGGCAGAAGAGCCTTAGCAGTTATCTTTTGGCTCCTCGCAAGACAAGTTCTGCGAGAAAGAGGCGAACTAGCAGCCGACAAGGACCCGCCAGCGACGATTGAGGATTTTGAAGCCAAGCTCTCAAGGGACGAGGAGGACACCTAAGCCGATGGTGAAGATTCGGCGTCCACGCGTTGCAGGATCCTTCTACGAAGGAGACGCCGAAGAACTAAAAACGCAGATTAAAAATTGTTTCCTCCAAGAGTTTGGTCCAAAAAAACGTCCAAAAGTCAACAAAAGTGGTCCTAGAGAAGTAATTGGCTTAGTTTGTCCCCATGCGGGGTACATGTTTTCCGGCTCCGTGGCAGCCAACGCTTATTATGAACTGGCTCTGGACGGCAAACCAGACACCGTCGTGATTCTGGGTCCAAACCACACGGGTTACGGCAGTGCTTTGGCTTTGATGAATGAGGGTTTTTGGCGTACGCCGTTGGGCGACGTGGAAATTGACGGAGAAACAGCCAACCGCATAGTGCAGGAAACGCGCCTTGTGGATGTGGATGATCTTGCGCACCGTTTTGAGCATTCGATTGAGGTTCAGCTGCCTTTTTTGCAGTATCTCTACGGTTCTGAATTCAAATTCGTGCCAATATGCTTTCAGATGCAGGATTTATCGTCCGCTGTGGAGGTTGGAAAGGCGTTAGTCAAAGTTTTAGCCAGCAAGAACGCGGTGGTTATAGCTTCGTCGGACATGACCCATTACGAACCACAGGGAAACGCGGCTGCGAAAGACATGATGGCGCTTAAAGCTGTGGAAGCTATGGATGAAAAACGGTTCTACTCGATTATCGAAGCGCGAAATGTAACCGCTTGCGGCTACGGCCCAATAGCCGCAGCGATAACCGCTACGAAAGGATTAGGCGCAAAAGAAGCAAAACTACTCTGCTACAAAAGCAGCGGAGACGTAACTGGCGACTACTCCAGCGTTGTCGGATACGCCGCTGTAAGCTTCAAAAAATAGCTAAGTCTTTTGTGCTCTGCAAAACTATAGCCCCCTTATTTAAAGACTGAAATATAGCTTGAACTTATAGTTGATTTTGGCGTAGATTGATTTTTTCTAATTTGCGTTTCGGATGGAGTTACGCGGACGGGCTTGTTTATTCTGGAATCGCAAATGATAAAAGTCACTTACGGTCAACCTCAAAGGGTGCGGGGAGCAGTTCAATGGTTAATCGCGGACTCTACGTTGGAAGATTTCAGCCTTTTCATAAAGGTCACCTCGAAGCCATAAAAGATGTTTTGAAGGAAATTGAGGAACTTGTAATAGTCATCGGCAGCGCCCAGTACAGCCACAACATCAACAACCCTTTCACGGCAGGCGAAAGGCTAGTCATGATTTGCAGGGCGTTGCAAGAAGCAGGCATAGACTATTCACGACTTTGGGTAGTTCCCGTTCCGGATGTGCATTTGCATATGCTATGGGTTTCTG
>CAZXCX010000147.1:0-3191 GCA_964639375.1 uncultured Candidatus Bathyarchaeia archaeon | reverse complement strand
TGGAGGATGGCTTGATGGCAGAAGGTTGACTTTCCCGAGCCTGGAGGACCAACCAGTAAGATCATGTTTTTGGGTGGCACTTCTTGAATTTGGGTTAGAGAAACCAATAATTATCCCATTTACAAAGTAGCGAATGCAGGTTTATTTAATCTATGTTTAGTTTCTAAACTGTATCTCGGAATTTATTTGTAAACTGTTGCGCGCGCTTCTAAATAAAACCGTCTATTATTCAGTGTAGATAAGCAAAAAAAGGGAAGGTTGTGCAGGAGATTAACAGAACATATCCAGCTTTTTGTTTTACGCTCAGATTGTTAAGCTTTAGCCTAGTCGGAATAGTTGCATAGTTTTTTCACGTAATAACAAACCTTATTTAAAGAATGGGTCTCTACATGTATTTTGCTATCATGTTCAGAATAGTTTCAGGACGAAACCAGCCATGAAAATAACTCTTTCCAAGCGCGTCTTCGCACTAATTTTGGTAATTGCTCTTGCGCTTTCGGCTGTCAATACATACTTGATATTTGACCTAAGGCGAGCGCTGGAAGATGCTGCTCACGATTCAACGTATGATTATGTGATTTTTCAAGATGGCGGCATGTACAAGGCAAAAAATCAAGCAAGCGGCTACATAGACTTCACCTCAGCCGACGCTTCGCTCGTCATAAGCCAAGCAATAGCTAACGGAAACACAGTTTACATTAAACCTGGCAATTACACATTAAGCTCAGACGTTCAAGTTTACAACAAGAAAAACGCCAAGTTGGTCAGTGACGGAGCAACAATAATAGGCAACGGCAAAAAAATAGTGATAAAAGGCGACAACTACGCCTTCTCACAGAATAACTTTGTTTCAGGTTTAACAGTAATCAACGGCACCCTGAGAATCGAAAACTCTTTCGGAACAACCGTATCAAACATGGCGTTCGTGAACAGCTCCACAGCGCTTGAACTCGCTAATACGGAAACTTGGAGCGAAGGCACAAAAATAGAGAACTGCCGTTTTGTAAATTCCAGAGAAAGCATAGTTTTCAGGACACCAACAGGCAACGGCACTGGGTCTTATGCCAGCTCAGAGGTCAGCCGTTGTTTTTTCAGTATTTTTGACAATTCGGTGGGCATAAAAGTGGAGTACCTCGCAGAATTCTCTGACAGCCAACTGCAAGACGTGAGAATGTGGATGGGCGAAAACGGTTTTATACACAATCAGACCGGGCTTCTGGTTGACGGCTCAATGCATCAAACGTTACTGTCTGGAGTAGTCTTCGAATCATTCGCGGATTATCCGGAACAACTGTATGCAATATCATTGGGAGAAACATCGATTACACCTCCAATCCTTGCAGGGGGCATCAGCTTCTTAGGCAATTGGACCGCTAGAATCCACAACCCATTCAACAAATGGATTTCTGGACTTGGCGCCGTCTTCAAGCAAGAAAACCTGAACGTTCCCATCGGTCTAAACGGGCAATACGGACCAACAGAAAACATTCAGTTAAGACCACTTACCATTGCAGACTTCAAGCCGAAAATACAAGTTCAAGGCAGCTTCGCCAACAACGAAACAATCACGGTTAGGTTCCGCCTGGAATTTGTCGACAACGTAATCTCACAAAGCGTTGAAAAATCCTTCAGTAACGCTACTACCTTATGGCTGGATGATGACGACATTCTGAAAATGCTTCCCTCGCAGAGCTTAATTTGGGAAATCTTGGTTGACGCCAAAGCAAGCTCTGCATCGACAGACGCTGTCGTTAGAATCAGCGTTTATGGAATAACCACATAGCAAAATGCGTAGTTGCTATTTTTTTTCATTGAGCAGCCGTTTCGGGTCAAATATTCTCTCTAAGTCTTCGGGTTTAAGTAATCCTTTTTCCAGCGCAATCTCTTTCACAGAACGACCCTCTTCCAGTGCTTGCTTTGCTATTTTGCTGGCTTCCAAATAGCCTATATGCGGCGAAAGAAACGTTGCCAACGCAGGGTTTTTTTCCAAATACTCTGCGCAGCGTTTCTCGTCCACCGCTATTCCTTCAACACATTTTTTTCTGAAAACTGGCAGGTAATTAGTTAAGAGTTCAATGGAAAAGAGCACGTTATACATGATTACAGGCGTCATGACGTTCAACTCCAACTGTCCAGCCTGCACCGCAAAAGACACAGTCAAATCGTTGCCTACCACTTGGAACGCCACCATGTCTAAGCATTCAGCCATTACAGGGTTAACTTTCCCAGGCATTATGGACGAGCCAGGCTGCACTGGCGGAAGCACGATCTCAGCCAATCCAGTCGTAGGACCAGACGAGAGTAACCGCAAATCATTCGCCACTCTGATAAGCTCTAAAGCTAATTCTTTAAGCGCGCTTGATACTGCTTGCACTGGCCTGCAGCTCTGCAGCGCCTCAAACGTGTTCTTCGCGGGTTTCAGCGGAAAACCAGTCATCTTCTGCAGTTCTGCGATTGCAAGTTGCTTGTATTGAGGGTGCGTGTTAGCCCCTGTGCCTGCAGCTGTACCGCCCAGCGCGAGTTCATAGAGCTGTTTCTGTCTTTCTTTCAACTGGTCGCAGGCGTTTCTTAACGCTGAGGCGTACGCGCTGAACTCCTGTCCGATGGTTACGGGTACAGCGTCTTGAAGATGAGTTCGACCCGATTTCAATGTTTTACCATGTTTCTTGCTCAACTCTTCAAATGCTTCTGCAAGGCTGTCCAGTTCCTGAAGCAACGGTTGCAGAGCCATCAAAACGGCAACGTGTATGGCTGTGGGAAACGTGTCGTTTGTGGATTGTGCCATGTTCACGTGGTCGTTTGGGCTCACGGTTTTGTAATCGCCCTTCTCTTTGCCCAGAATTTCCAGAGCTCTGTTGGCTACGACCTCGTTGACGTTCATGTTAAAAGATGTGCCAGCTCCAGCTTGAAAGACATCCACTACAAACTGGTCCAGAAGTTTGTCAGCGAGAATTTCGTCACAAGCCTGAACGATTGCCTTTGCGGTCTTTTGATCGAGTCCGCCTACTTTTGCGTTCGCCAAAGCCGCGGCTTTCTTCACGAGCACATAAGCCCTGATAAACGCTAAGGGGGCTTTGATTCCGCTCACTGGAAAGTTCTCCGTTGCCCTTAAAGTTTGAATGCCATAATAGGCGGTTTCAGGTATCGCCTTCTCGCCTAACGGGTCGATCTCTATTCGTGTTTTCATCAGT
>CAZXCX010000146.1:0-3191 GCA_964639375.1 uncultured Candidatus Bathyarchaeia archaeon | reverse complement strand
CGTGCAGGGCAAAAGCTGCAGCAAGGTTCACGGTTACAGTGCTTTTGCCTACTCCACCTTTTCCGCTTATCACGGCAATCTTATGCTTAATCTGTTTCATTCTGTATCTGAGAATTTCTTGTTGTTCCAGTATTCGCTTCCTGAATACGTTGGTTGGGTTCGAGTCTTCTGGTGTGCTACTCATAAAAACACCCTGCGTATCCCGAGTTTTTATGTTGCTTTGATGTTTAAAGCGAACTAAATAGTTTATGGTAAAATATCTGTGACGTTTAACGATGGAATCAGCACCAAGTTGTTTCAGAGCCTTAGGTCATTTCAACAACTGCGACGTTGCTGACAAGGATATTTTGAATAAGTATTGTAAATTCATAAGTGTTTTAATGTTTTAGAGTTAAGTGTTTTGATTGCAAGGTGAAGTCGCATGAGTGAACAAATCCTTAAAGCTTGCAAAGAACTGATTGATGACGCAAAATTGGGTTGCGCCGACCTCGTTTTTAAAGACTTATGCCTAGAAGTTTTGTCCAGAGCACGCAATGTCCTTTCAGACAAGCAATTTAACCAGCTTGTCGTGTATGCCGCGGAGAAAATGAAAGAGAAAATCCCGTTTGAAGTACAGCCAGAATTAACAATTCAGAGGTAAACCACAAAAACCGAATCAAATTTTCCACAGTGCGATGCTTTGCGGAGCTCGGAAGTCAAAGGCTGGCTTCACCTTGCCGCTTTTGTTTTTCCGTAACGTTAGCCTAGTTTATAGCCTATCTTCCTCAAGAATTCTCTCCGTTCTTTGACGTTTGCGTCCGTTTCTATGCCCTTACTCTTTAATCCGTCAACTACCCCTATTATTCCTCTGCCCTGCGCCGTTTCTGCTATTATAATTTCCAGCGGGTTCGCAGTGGCTGCGAAAATCGTGCAAACTTCGGGCACTTTTTTGATTTTATCTAAGACGTTTATGGGGTAAGCGTTTTTTATGTAGATCAGGAAACTGTGGCCGCATGCGATTTCGAAGGCTTTCTCCGCTGTTAAGCGCTTTAATTCATCGTCATTTCCTTCGCTTCTTACGAGGCATTGGGCTGAGCTTTCGCAGAAGCCGATTCCAAATTTAATGTTTGGCACAGCGTTAACTAAAGCTTCGTAAAGGTCCTCGACGGTTTTAATGAAGTGCGCCATGCCTAAGACAACGTTGCAGTCTTTTGGCGGGTCAATTTTGACTGTTTTGAACTCGATCATTTCTTACCTCTCCGAAAACAGGTAAGTTATCTTGCTTTTAGAGTATAGCGTTTTCTGTTTTCAGCTTTTCGTTTCTGAAGGCAGTTGATTGTTTCGTAGTTTTAACAAATCCGTGCACGCGTCACCTTTGAATCGATTGCGTTTGTTAGGTTTTTAACGGCAAATTTTATATGCTTCTGTGCAGTGCATAGGTGCATCGTGCAAGAAGCGATTTTTGCACGCAAAACAGTAAGAAGGAGTTGAAATAGTTAATGTCTGATAGAGAGATGCATAAGGCAGTCTGCTCTGAGTGCGGTCAGGAATGTGAAGTTCCATTCAAGCCTGATCCGAATAGGCCCGTTTACTGCCGAGAATGCTGGGCAAAGAAACGACCGCCAAGAAGACGATATTAAGCTTTTAATGCTTAACACGTAATTTCTATTTATTCTATATTTTTCCATTTTTTTCAAAGTTTTTGAAATTGCTACGCTTGTTTTACAGACAAAACCTAAATATCAAGGAGCCGCTAAAGCATTCGAGAAAAACCCAAGCAAGGGCCGGTAGTTCAGTTGGTATGAACGCCTGACTTGCACTCAGGAGGTCGGGGGTTCAAATCCCCCCCGGTCCACCAAAAGGTCGAACTTCCCAAACGTCAATCATTAGTTCTACACTGAAGTTCAAGGTATATATAAGGGAGGGGGTAGGAGCCTCAGAGCCGTAAACACCAAAACAGCATATTTGGAGCCTAATAGCGATTCAATGCAGAAACCAGTAGAGGGTCTATCCGTATTAGAGCTTTTCTCAACAAAAAATAATCCATGCTCAAATACAACAGCACACCGAAAAACGGCGGATTAGCCACGAAAACTCTTAAATGAGAGCGAGAAATAACTGAATCAAGATTTAATGTATATTAACCAGACAAGGATGAAACAGAAAATGGCAACCACAACCGAAAACAAACTCGCAATTCTAAACTACGACGATAAAAAGAAAATTTTCACCGTGAAATCACCACAGACAGGGCACATCTGCAAAATCGACGATACCTTTGCGGAAATGTTCCCCCTCTGGGCAGGACGTACCCTCATCACCGCAGAAAACGAAAAATGGGCCCTAACCGCAGCAAACGTGGCAACAGGATTCGCCACAAGCGTCATCATGGCCCCAGCCGAAGCCGCCATCGAACGCACCGTACCTGCAACTGAAACACCAGACAATCGCCCCGGAGTACTCATCCAAATCTACAACCGCGACCGCTTCGAACTCAAACACCAACTCATGGAACGCATCGGTCAATGCATAATGACCTGCCCCACAACCGCAGCTTTTAATGGTTTACCAGAAACCAAAAGAAAACTAAAAGTTGGCAGAAGCCTACGCTACTTCGGCGACGGATTCCAAAAGAAAACCACTGTTGGCGGCAGAAAATGCTGGAAAATCCCAGTCATGGAAGGCAACTTCATAGTCGAAGACAGCTATGGTGCAACCGAAGCCGTAGCAGGCGGAAACTTCCTCATGTTAGCCCAAGATAAAGCCTCAGGACTCAAAGCAGCAGTAGAAGCAATCAACGCCATCAAAGCCAAAACAACCGACGTGATTATGCCCTTCCCAGGCGGAATCTGCCGCTCAGGCTCCAAAGCAGGCAGCCTCAAATACAAACTCAAAGCCTCCACATACCACACATACTGCCCAACGCTGAAAACGCTAGTCCCCGACACACAGGTTCCGGAAAACGTAAACAGCGTCTACGAAATCGTCATCAACGGCTTGACCCTTGACGCAGTCAAAAACGCCATGAAACAAGGCGTAACCGCAGCCGCAAGCACTCTGGGCGTGGTGAAGATTTCAGCAGGCAACTACGGCGGAAAACTCGGCCCATACAAAGCCTTCCTGAAAGAAGCCATAGAAGCGCCTTAACCCCTTTTTGAAAGTAGCAACTTTTATCTTAACCGCCACAACGTAACTTATGGCAAAAACAAACC
>CAZXCX010000145.1:1729-3227 GCA_964639375.1 uncultured Candidatus Bathyarchaeia archaeon | reverse complement strand
CAACAACCTTGCCTACAACAAAGCCGTGACGCAAGTCGCCAAGAAATACGTGAAGACAAAACAACTGCGAGAAGGCATGCTTAACAGGGTTGAAGCGGTTATACGAGCGTTTGACCCGTGCTTAAGCTGCGCAACCCACGCCGTCGGGCAAATGCCTCTAGAAGTGCAGCTCATAGATTCAGAAGGAAAAATGGTTGACCGCGTAGTTAGATAACAAGGTGCTCAGTGCACCAATCTTCACTTTGTTAACATCGCAAACGGCTTAATTCGAAGCGTGGAAGAAGACAAACAGTTCTCGGCTTAACGCTTGCGCTTCCTTAAGTAAAGCAGAAAACCTACGCTTGCAGCACATGCTACAACTATGGCAGTTGCAAGCCACACTTCAGCTGAATTCGGGGATTCTGGAACAGCATTGGCAAATTTTACCGCTACATTGTGTGTGCTATGAGAATAAACAAAGTACAAGATCCACGACTCGCCCGTTGATGAGGTTGTGTAGTAAATTTGCTCTCCGTCTAAGTATACAGTGGCTTCTGTGATGTATTGAAAGAGGGTTTTGGAGATGTATATTTTCACGTATCCGGTGGTTTCGGAGGGACCGCTCACATTAAAGGTTATCTCTTGCGTATCTGCGTTGAAGTTAAAAAGAGTGATTGTCGAGTTGGACCCGACTGAAATCAAATCGTTTGTTTGGCTGGCTACTACTAATAGATATACGACCGTGAAAGTTTTAGGAATTGTTGCATTACCTTCCCATGAGACTCTGATCTGGTAAGTCCCTACGTCAGGGGGCAACCATGTCGCAGAATAGTCGCCATTTACATCTGTGTTGACCATACCGATTTCGTTCCAAGAAGTGCCGCTGTCGACGCTGTAAGAAATTTGCAAAGCAGCAAAAGAGACGCCAGTTCCACCATAACTCAGCGTCCCTTCGATTGTTATTTGTGAACCAATAAGTGATGGTCGCGCCGTCAAGTATGGGTTGATTGATGCCTCTGGGGGTGTGGGTGCATTTACAGGCGCCATAAGCGGGTAATGATCTATGTTTTGCGAGTCAATTGTGTAGGGAGTGTCACCTATGCCTGAGCCGTCAACTTCAGCGGCATTAGGATATTTTGTCAGGTAATCGCTCCAGTAGTTGCCTACAGCGCCATTGTCCCAGGTCTCCACTAAACCATCAAGTTTCGATGTGCCTTCACTCTTGGGGATTACCGCAACCTGTTCGCGGTTAATAAAATCGTTACCGTAAAAAATATTATTGTTTGAACCTGATGAAAAACTCACTCCGTAATTGTTGTCAGCAATGTAGTTTCCAAATATGCGATTGTCATGTGCGTAAATGAAGCTTATGCCAGCACCCATTGGTCCTGCGGTTATGTTGGACCCGATACCGGGGATTGTAGCGGTAATGGTGTTATCTGAGATGGTGACACCGCTGCAACCCATTAAGTTTATAGCAGCAAATCCGTTTCTTGTAAAATTGTTTCCAGAGATCACA
>CAZXCX010000145.1:0-1629 GCA_964639375.1 uncultured Candidatus Bathyarchaeia archaeon | reverse complement strand
ATGTAACAAGTTTATTCCCGTGGTAGGCTCCACAGCGTAAAAAGAGCCTGTTCCTAGAGAACCCTCTCCTGAAAGCGTGTAGCCAGCGCCATCAATTACAATATTATCCTTTTGAACGACAATGTAGCCTTTGATGTCATCGGTAAACGTGTAAGTGTTACCGCTGCGCTGAATACTACTCGTTCCCACCACTGTTCCGTTACTTAGAATGTAAATGCTAGCCAAGGGCCCCTCCATATAAGGAGGATTAGCCAATTCAGCTTCAACAGGTTGTGCGTCAACTATTATTAAGAACAAGAGTGCCAAGACGAAAGCTGCCGCGGCTAGTGCTTTCCTCATTGCTGCCACTTCCCTAATCGTCTAATACTATACTGGTCCTGCGGTAAAAGCGTTTTTGTAAAGGTTTCTTGACCAAACTGCTCAGCTTTAGTCAAGATTTCTTGACAAACAAGTTTTCTTCATAATTTGAACAGTCAAGCGTTGGTTCCACGAGGATTTCAGCCTTTAAATAAGGGGGCTATAGTCTGTTCCGAGCATATCAGTACCGCACCAACAACCCTTTTTTCCATGAACAGCATAGATTTCCATTCAAAATCGCAGGTTTAAGATGGAAAAACCAGCGAAAACGTGACTGAAACTTTATGTAGTTGATATGGGATTTGTGAGTATTTATGCATGTATGGTGCTATCGGCATGCTGCCCAAAGGTGAAGCTCAATGACCGAGACAGTGACAGCCAAAGAACCCATAAAAGCTTCCGAAATCGACCCGAAGTTCAAGTATGAACTCTCGAAGATGCCCGGCGGCGAAAAACTGCTTCGATGCTTCCAGTGTGGAACATGCACATCCGACTGCCCAGTGGCAAGATTCAGCGACACTTATAGACCGCGAACGATAATTCGCATGGCGCAACTTGGCCTCAAAGAACGCGTGCTGAACAGCGATACCTTATGGTTATGTGCCTCGTGCTTCACTTGCACAGACCGTTGTCCACAAGGTGTCGAAGTGGCCAGCGTCATTCGCGTGCTGAGAAACTTGGCAGCTGAAAAAGGCATCGTGCCCATAGTTTTCAAAGAACAAGCCGCGTGCATACTTGATTCAGGTTACGCTTACAAAATTCCTGAGTCAAGAATTAAAAAACGAGAGACTCGAGGGCTACCGCCACTTCCAAAAGGCAATCCAGAAAACATACGGAAAGCTCTCAACGGCGTCAAATTCCTGCGGTTTATCGAAAAGAAAGGTGGGCAGAATGAGCAATAAATATCTAATTTTCCTCGGATGCGCAATTCCCTACCGTGTAGCCTCTTACGAAATATCAGCGCGCAAAGTTCTCCAAAAATTAGGCGTTGAGTTGGTCGAGATGCCCAAGTTTAACTGCTGTGGGCTTCCAATAGACCCAGTTAGCCACGAAATGATGCTTATCCTTGCAGCAAGAAACCTAGCGTTAGCCGAGCAACAAGGCTTGAACATTCTTGCTCTCTGCCCGGGCTGCACTAGCACTTTAAAGAAAGTTAACAAGATTTTAAAGGAAAACAAGGCATTAAGAGAGCAAATTAACAGTCACTTGAAAGAGTCTGGATTGGAGTTCAAGGGAACGGTGGAAACGAAACACCTGATACAAGTGCTAATA
>CAZXCX010000144.1:0-3241 GCA_964639375.1 uncultured Candidatus Bathyarchaeia archaeon | reverse complement strand
TTACTCCTGCAGCTAAACCTATGATTAATGCTGAAGTTACTGTAACGTAGCCTGCAGCAGGCGTTATGGCAACCAACCCAACGACTGCACCGACCGATATGCCGACTGCTGAAGGTTTACCCTTTATCACCCAGTCTAGAATCATCCAACTTACAGCAGCGGCAGCCGCGGCCAAGTTTGTGGTGACAAGGGCTGAGACTGCAAGGTCGTTTGCTGCAAGAGCGCTTCCCCCGTTGAATCCGAACCATCCGAACCATAGTAGACCTGCACCAAGTATGACGTAGGGTATGTTTGTCGGTTTGAACTCGCTGGCGCTTTCTTTCTTGGCGGCTTTCATGTGCTCTTTCCATGGGATGCCGCAGCCTTTTCTTCTGCCGATGACGAGGGCTGCTGCGAGGGCAGATAACCCTGCTGAGATGTGGACGACGATGCCGCCTGCGAAGTCAATTGCGCCTAAGGAGCGTAACCACCCATCGGGGTTCCATATCCAGTGAGCAATTGGCGCGTAGATAAGCGTAGACCAGAGAATGATGAAGATTAAAAGTGAGCGGAACTTTATTCTTTCTGCGCATGCGCCTATGATTAATGCTGGTGTGATGGCTGCGAATTTCAGTTGGAACGCGAAAAACAGTAGTTCAGGAATGTCTGGTGCGAGTGCTTGGTTGACGCTGTGTATGCCTATGTTGTTTAAGCCAACTAGCGATAGGTCGCCTATTATTCCGTTTACGCTTGTTCCAAATACGAGGCTGTAGCCTAGAATGGCCCATATTATGCTCACGACTGCGAATATGATTAGACATTGGACTATTGTGGATACCAGGTTTTTCTTTCGCACTAAACCTCCGTAGAAGAAGCCTAACGCAGGGGTCATTAGCATTACTAGTGCGGTTGCGGTCATTATCCATGATACGTCTCCTGAAGCCATTTTTCCAATTCCTCTTTTGACAGGTGTATTGAATGTACGTCTTTTTCTGTGCATTTATCACAAACAAGTATTTAAAACTATCCATTTGAAACTCAAACTCATTCAAAAATAAACAAGCATCTAAAAAATAAACAAGTAAAGAACCGCCTTTTCATTTTTCCCTCCAAAAAGCCCATCTCTACTGAAAAACCGTTCAAAATTCAGAAACCACTCACTAGACTAATTAAGAAATAAGCAGTCCAAAACGAAGAAACAGCCTTGAAGGCGTACAGAGAAATCCTCAAAAAACTAAACATAAATCAATAAGTCTTGTCTCCACAGGCACCTAACCTGCGGTTCACTCAGGATTTCAATGTATATATAAGGGGGGCTATAGTCTCCGAGAGCAAGCTAGTGTCACCTCATCCTGAAATATGTCTGGTCAGCCAACAATATTTTTATCTAAGTCTCAAACATAGAATCAGCTTGCTGGGGTGGCCGAACGGTTCAGGCGGCAGCCTGCAGAGCTGCTATATGTGGGTTCAATTCCCATCCCCAGCTCCACGGACGAATCCCCAGCCTCTGGAGACGAAAAAATAACCTCAAAAATGATTTTCCTATCCACAGGATCAAGATCAGCCATTCCCCTAATAATTAGCCTTCAAAGCGCTACTCCTCAGAATTGGCTCGAACTTTAAGCCCCCTAAACATCAACGTTTTTCCTAAAAAGCCTAACTTAACACAGGCTTCCACAAGCCAAAAGAAGACCCAAAACTTAAAGAACCGTATACACCTCTAAATACTTGTAGGGAAGATCTCTTCAATGACCCATCTCAACCAACAGGATAAAAAAAGCAGAATCTTTCTTGTAGCAGTTATTGTTAGAACAATAGTAGCTGCATTTTTTTTGACCAGTGTGATGGCTTCCTTGTCCTCTTTTGTTTCAGTCAAATTTTTTATTGAAGGGACAGACGATGAAACTTTAGGAGCCATTTTGATAGCAGATAATGAGGATTGCGGTCTTTCTGAATTGCCAATCCGCCTAGGTTGTAAACCTGGTTCGAATCACAACTTTTGGATTTTATCTGTGTTGTCCAATTCAAACAAAAAATATGCATGGAAGTCAACAGAGGGGTTATCAATTAAGCAATCAGACTCAATTACAACTTCATTAATAACGGACATGGCGGCTGGTGTTTTAAAAGCAATGTCTACGGTACCAAAACTCCCTCATCCAGCAAATTTGAGGGAGGTGAGGACTCATGAAGAGTAAACTACTAACAGTTGCATTTATTGCGATCATTCTCTATTCAGCCGGAGTCTCGCCCCTGATATCATACTGCCAAGAGGAGGAGCGAGCGCCGCCAGTGATTGTTACGCCAGCGCCAACGCCAACGCCAGCGCCAACGCCAACGCCAGCGCCAACGCCAACCCCAACGCCAGCGCCAACGCCATGGTGGTCTACGCCAACGTCGCCAGATGATGGAGGAGGGCAGAACGAAGGCCTGAATATTCCCTTAGATATAGGTGGAGCTGTATTTGGCGTGGCTGTGGTTGCCGGGGTTGCCATAGCTGCATTTGTCGTAGTAAAGAAAAGGAAGGTGAGTGAAAAAGACCTTAGAAAACTTCCACCCACTGAATTTCAAAATTGGGTTATTAAAAAATTAGCTGGCAAATCTTCTTCACTAAGAGACTCCCACGTGGGAATAGACGGATATACAGTTGAAGGTCAGCCCATTTCGATCAAGCAGTCAGATGGTATTGGCAGAAACGTAATTGAAAACTTCGCAGCTGCAATGGGACGGATCAAAGCAAAGAATGGAATAATTGTTGCTTTCAGTTTTGGTAGCGATGCATATACAGGAATAGTAAGAGCGAAACTAAATTATAGAATTGAAATAAAAATGGTAACGGTTAAGGAGCTAATAGAAGGCAGAGGAACAATATCACTGTAGCAGTTTCAACATCATACTCTTTTCTTTTTGGGCAACCTAACTTTTTCATGACAATTTCTCGCAATATTGAAAAATCAGGTTTGGCAAGCGCCTCTAGATCGGAGCCTATTTCCGTGAGCCTATTGAGCCTTTTCTGCTAAAGTTTCTCTCAGCTGCTTAGCATGCATTTTCTTCTGGAAGCACAGGGCACTAGCGCCGATGGGCAGTCTGTTACTTTGAAACTGGCAGGACGTTACTTCTGGATGTGTGGACGCCTGTATGTAGCTAGAGTATTAGGTTCACTGCAAACCGAAAGCACCAAAACCTCGCTAGTGTTGCGTTCAGTAATAAGAGTTTAAGCCAGACTCATTTGATCTGAATGGGCACTAGCTCATGCCCCTTT
>CAZXCX010000143.1:0-3245 GCA_964639375.1 uncultured Candidatus Bathyarchaeia archaeon | reverse complement strand
CACCGTGAACCATAAAGATGTTAATCTCATCAGCCCTAACGCGCCTAAAACCATCTTTTGTTTCTGTTTTCCGCGGCTTCTTTTTGTTCAGGTTTTTCTTCTCAGCTTATGCTCTCATACATCTTCAAAGCCATGATTATGTTATTGATAGTGCTAACTGGCAAGAAAAAACATCAGCTAACCATATTAATAATTCAATAAAATGCGAATGAAGTTAACTGTTTGCTAGCTGACGTATTCAGGCTTAAAATTAGCATGGTGCCTTTTCTTGTTCTTTGATTGGATTTTCATTATTTAAGAACTGCTTGTAAACTGGATGTCCCTTAAAGCGCAGGGTTGTTTCAGACCTTTCCACGGTTCCGCTTGGCAATCGCATGCATATTGAATGTACAACTGCGCCGTTTGGAATTAAGCGCACTCCGTCCAAGAGTTCGCCCTTTGTGACGCCTGAAGCCGCAAAGACAAGTTCTTTGCCCTTTGCCAGTTCATCTTGAGTGTAGGTTTTGTCCACGTCAACTCCTACCAGCCTTAGCCTTTCCATTCGCTCAGCGTCGTCTTTTTTGTCCCGCCAGACTTTTACAAGCATGGTTCCACCCAAGCACTTCACGGCTGTCGCTGCAATTGTTGCTTCTGGACCTGCGCCAGCGCCCAAAAGCAAGTCAACACCCGACTCGGGGATGCATGAGACAACTGCGGCTGCGATGTCGCCGTCGGGAATCAGTATAATGCGCACCCCGAGTTTTCGGAGGGTCTTCAGCATTTCTAAGTGTCTCTCGCGTTCCAGCATTATCACGGTCAAATTTGTCAGAGGCAAGTTTTTCTCTCGCGCTACCGTGCGGGCGATTGTTTCAATGGGCATGTCTATGGAAATTTTGCCGATGGAGCGATAGTCAGTGGCGACTTTGAAGTAGTAGCCGTCATCGGGAAGGACTTGAAAGCAGCCTGCGGGGGCGCAAGCCAAGGCGGATATGGCGTCTTTTCTGCCTTTAGAAGCGGCGGTGGTGCCGTCCACGGGGTCTACGATGAACTCCACTTTAGGTCCTCGGCCTGTGCCTACTCTTTCTCTGGTGGTGAATGCTGGTGCATGGTCTTTTGGGCCTTCGCAGCAGATGACTTCGCCTTCTATGTCCGTTTGCGCTAGGACTGCCCTTGAAAACTCTACTGCCTTTGCGTCTATTAAGTTACAGTTTCCTTGGCCGACATGCAGTGCGGCGCCTACTGCCCCAGCAACTGTAATTCGTGTAAGTGAAGGAGCTAAAGCTCTTAATGAAACCATATGCATTGTTTCTCCATGATGCCATATTGCTGTGTATGTAGCCATCTCCTGTAATTAAAATGTGTGCGTTTTTTTGAATAGACAACTGGTGAATTTGAGAAAGCTGTGTTAAGTGACGCCGAGCCAAGCTCCTGCGTATTGTCCGAAGTGGACTAGGATGGCGAAAGTGACGAGTCTGGGCACGAAGCTTAGCAGCAAGAAAGTGGCTATGCGCATCTTGAGGAACCCGCAGATGAAGGCGAGCAGCTCCACGGGTAAGACTGGGATTAACCCGAATATGGTGTAGATTATCCAGCCCCACTTGTTCCACACGCGTGTCATTTCTTCGAGACGCTCAGCGGATATTCTTTTTTGGACGTAGGGTCTTCCGAGGCGGTACGCCAACCCGTAGTTGATGGTCATGCCTATTGTGAAGCCGACTGAAGCGACCAGTACGAGCAGTATGGGGTTGACGCCGAAGAGGGCTGCAGCTACAACGAAGGCAGGGCTTCCCAAAGGCAAGATTGTTCCAGCTGCGATGGTTACGAGGAAAATGCCTGCAAGCCCGTAATTTGCAAAAAACGCTTCTGTGTCGGAGAACAGTTGTGTTCCTGCGATGTTGAAGATTTTCAGAAGCCAAATTACGATTACTCCTGCGACCGTTGCTATGATCGCTAGTTTTATTGAGGAACGCATCCATGAAGCCTTAAGCAAATCCGATAAACTGTAGTTTGCTTTTTGGCTTTGTTCCGGCATAGCAACCACTAATGGAAAAGAAAGAATATGCGAGCTTTCTAAAAAGCCTTTGTGAACCGAAAAAACCGACGTCTTTTCGCTTTCTCTTGACTCGTGCGTCTGTTGTGCTCTCGGAGACTATACCCCCCTTATTTAAAGACTGAAGCGTAAAGTGAACTGCGGGTTCTTTGTCAAGAAATCTTGACTAAAAAATAAGCGCTTAGTCAAGAAACCTTGACTAAAAATCTTTGCTGAGAGCTTCTTTAGTCAAGAACCCTTGATAAAAACGTTTTTATCGAGAAAAAGCCAAGTATTAGACAGGGATTGGCTGTGGAAAAGAAGACGCTGTCAACAGCAGTTTTCATATCAGCGCTTTTACTTTCCGTGGGAGCACAGTTTGTTAACTTTTCAAGGGCGAATCCGTATCGAGAACTCGGGTCTGTTCCTCCAGACGGCCTTACCAAACCACCTACAGTGACAATATTCACTCCACGAAACAATTCAGCCCACACAACGAACAAAATTTTATTTAGTGTAAATGTGAGTCTGCCAGAATCAAAGACAGCTTCTTCGACAATGATTCACTATATCTTTTATGAGGCAGACTGGCAACAAGATAAGGTCTTTCTTTATAACTCCGCACAAGCAAGCTTTGATGACCAAATTGAAAGTCATAGAACTCTTCCTAAAAACTTGTATTTCAAATGTTCCCAAGACTTAACGGGAATACCTGATGGCAATCACAGTATAGTAGTTACTGTTGTTGCTGGCGGCTTTTATCTTGAAGATAGCGAAATGGGTTTCTACCGTTTCATGATAAATGGTTACTCGTCAGTTTTCTTCGACATCGACACGACCCCTCCGAAAATCTCGGTTTTGTCCATAGAAAACAAAACATATAGCACGACTGACATCCCGCTGAATTTCACAGTAAACGAGCCAGTCTCACAGGTCAGTTACAGCTTGGATGGACAAGAAAACGTGACCATTGCTGGAAATACAACATTAACGAACCTACCTTATGGAGAGCACAACGTTACGGTTTATGCAACTGACATGGTGGGACACATTGGAGCTTCAGAAACAATCTACTTCACAATAGAAGAGCCTTTCCCAACAACGCTGTTCATAGCGCCTATAGCGTCAGTGGCTGTCGCGGGTGTGGGTCTGCTGGTCTACTTCAAGAAACGTAATCACTAAAGCGGAAAATAGCACTATAGTAATGCGTAGTCTGTTGTTTTGATTCTTCCTTTCA
>CAZXCX010000142.1:0-3250 GCA_964639375.1 uncultured Candidatus Bathyarchaeia archaeon | reverse complement strand
CCTCTGGAAAGTAAGGCACCGCAGAAGCCAGCACGTAAGCGCCCATTCGTATATTGAACTTTGCTATTTCATGCGTTATATCGACTATGACGGCGTTTGGGCATATGCCCAAGATTACGGCTTTCATTTCCGCTACGTAAGGATCATTCAGCCCAAAATCAGTAGTCAAAGTGATCATTCACGTCAGCCTCCATGAACAACGGGAACAAAGACAATTTCATCCCCGTCCTTCAGTTTTGTCTCTAAGCCGTTTAAGACGCTGATTTCTCTGCCGTTCACAAGTATCAACGCGTTCGACCTTAAGTCTTCAAACTGCTGGTGGATCAAGCTTTGTTTGAGCGCAGGCATTTCTCTAACGATTTCGTTCATCAGTTTCTTTATGGAAATGGCGCCTTTAATGTTCAAGGCAAGTTCGCCCGCGCCTGAAATATGACGCAAACCACCGAGAAACTTCACATTTATTGCCATCTTCGCATCCAGCCTAGTTATAAAATGTAACAAGTTAATGCTAATAAACGATTTCTCAGATTTTTCAGAGACACAAACGTCATTGAGAACATAAAAGGAGCAACACAAAGAACAGCGAAGGCGATTGCAAAGTGATAGGTGTTCTAATTTTCTAATCTTTCTTCAGTAAAAGTCTCCACGATGTCTGTGGCTATCTGAACCAGCGTATCAGCCTGCTTCATAATTGCTTCGCCGTTTACCTCCTCTAGTTGCGTCAGTTGCTGCACGATCCCTTCGATTTCAATAAGAAAACGCAAAACTGAGTCCGTTGTGGGCGGGTTTTTTCCCATTTCTTCGCGTATGAGAATCTCTATGAAGGCGGGTTCGCCCATACTGTAATATATGGCATTTCTGGCTTTCCTAATTGCTTCCAACACCAGACTAGGCGCCATGTAAGGCATCTTTCGTGCTGCTTCCAACTCCGCCTTTGCCTCGCGCAGGTACCTCAGCGCCCATCCCTTTCTGTATTCATCCATCATAGGTATTCTTTTCCCAGTTGTGTCTCTTAGCTTGCGTCCCCTCTTCGAGGGTTTCACTTGAAGAAGCGGGGTGAGTTAGAGAAATAACTCGTGTTATGTAACCAGCAATTTGATTCCGCATTTTCGTCGTCGCACCTTGTGTGAGCTCGTCAACTACATGTTTGTTGTCGTCAAAATTACTGGAGAATTTATCTGGAAAACGTGACAAGAGTTCTTTGCCTAGCCGTTTAATATGTTCAGTCTTAACTTTTCCCAAGTACCGGGTTCCTCCGATCATGCACCGAGTTTTTGTCCTCCACCGCTTGAAAGCGTAAAAGCAACTTCCAATAAAAGAGGAAGCTTAATTTAAGTTTACGCCTTGCACATTCGGATTAGCAATCTCAGAGAGCGGTGTCACACACAATTTGCATTTAAATATATAAAGCAAGAAAAACAGAAGAAAGCAACAAATATGAAGGCGAAGGTAAATTGCCGGCTCCTCAAGTTAAGAAAGGCAAATGGTCAAAAGAGAGAGAAAGAACAAAATCTGGAAGATGGAGAAAAAAGCGGTCTGATGCAGACAAGCCAAGGGAAAAAAAGCGTTCAACCCTTAGGTATGCGTTAGCCATCATCGTGGCGATGGTTCTAGCGCTTGTAGTGCTTTACATACTTTTCCCATGGCTGTTTGACTGGCTTAAAATCTAAACACTCAACGTGGTCTGGTGCAAAGCAGAGGCTAATTCAGTTTTATATCGAAGAAGCCCTCGAAGTTTCTAGCTATTTGCTCTGCAACATCACCAACAGCCATATTCTTAACTTCGGCCACAGCTTCAACCACTGTACGTATGAATGAAGGTCTCGTTAACTGGCCATTAAAAGGAGGTTTCCTGTAAGTCACCGGGCCATCTGTCTCTGTCAAAAAGTTTGTCAGCGGTACCTTTTTCACGACCTCGCGGATGCCGTTGGAGTATGCTACTGGTGGCCCTTCGGTAATAAAGTATCCGTGTTCCACGGCTTTGTATAGCGCACTCATGGGGTGGCTGAACCAGTGCAGCAGAACCCGCTTAAGATTGTACGATGGAAGCATATCTACAATTTGAGCCGTTGTTCCGCGCGAGTGAATTATTGCTGGAAGGTCAAGTTTTTCAGCCAAGCGCAACATCCTGTCGAAAACCATCAGCTGCTTGTCCCATATCTTCTCGTACTTATAATCCAGTCCAATTTCACCTATTGCGGCTACCGCCTTTTTTTGGCTTTGCTCAGAAATCAACTTCAAGGTCTCTTCAAGCTCATTTTCTTTCAGCACATTCACGTTCCATGGATGAATGCCCAAAGCAGGATAAACCTCGCCTGGATATTTTTCAGCCAACCTTAGACTACCGATGCTTGTTTCAAGGTCCATGGAATTTGAGACTAATGCAACAACGTTGGAGCGTTTAGCATCCGCCACAAGGTCGTCCGCACATTTAGCGTACTCTGGGTCGGAAAGGTGAATGTGCGCGTCGATTAACTTCATTCTTTAGCCCTTAGCCGCCATTATCCGCCAAGGTGTTTTTATAATTTTCTTCTTTATGTGAATACTTTTGACCATAAACGGTGATTTAAAGAAGTAGAAGACAAAAAAGGTTAAATATAGCTTTAAAAAGAAAAAGAAGCTACGGAGAAGTCTTTATGACTAATTTAGAATTAGCTGTAGCTCCCATGCACAGGCTGTGCAAAAAAGCGGGAGCGGACAGAGTAAGTGAAGCCGCAGCGAAAGAACTAGCAAAGGCATTAGAAGAAATTGGTATCAAAATTGGAAAAGAAGCATTGGATTTTGCCATGCATGCTGGAAGAAAAACCATCAAAGCTGAAGACATAGAAATAGCCGCTAAAAAAGTCATGGGAAAATAGTACGCGAACTTCCCCTCTTTTTTGTTTAGTTAATGCTTTTCTAGCGCGTGGAAAAAACTATACCCCCTTATATATAGAGTGAACTATAGAACGCACTATGGCTTCTTCTTGCTTCCAAAATTGGTTGAGGGTTTGCTGGGGCTCTGCAGCCAAATTAAAGAAGAAAAGATAAATGTCAACGCTGCTACTGTTACGTTGATTCTCTGCAGAGTCCTCTCAGCCCCATCATTTTTTCCTTTTTGATGACTATTTCATTCGTGACCCCGAAAAAAGAGGGGGAAGATTGTTTGGTTGTTTGTTGTTGCGATGTTTACCGTTTTCTGAGCATCAAGATGATTACTAGCCCGACTACGATGATTGCGATGATTGCTCCAGCTCCTATACCTAAGACG
>CAZXCX010000141.1:0-3257 GCA_964639375.1 uncultured Candidatus Bathyarchaeia archaeon | reverse complement strand
GCTACAATCGCCAATTCGATCATGACTTTCTCGGAGTACTATCTCGGCTTCAAACTCGCCGCGGACTCAAACCAGAACACCAAGATTATCCTGCTTGACCGAAGCCTTTCCGTGGAACGCGCGAGCCTGCTTTATGACACGTCAAAAATGGAGTTTTGGACTGCGAAGAGCAGCATCCTCGGACACAAAGTGGATGACACAGCCATAGACGTTAACGATTTAGCCATGGCGAGGCAGCATGTCTGCAACCAAGGTTTAGGCTTGCCGTCTCCAAGAGCTGATTACCTCCGCTACGCAATAATCAACCTCGCCAAAAAGAAAAGCCCGCTAACTGCAAGGCAAGTGCTAGCTGAATTCGGCGTTGCAGACGAGAAAAGAACAAAAAGAATAGAACGCGCTCTCAAAAACCTAACCATAAAAGGAATCCTAACCGAAAAAGATGGCGTTTACGCGTTAAACCAGAAATACGCTTCAAGCTGGGAACGCATAAAAAAGCTTACCATTAACATAGGCGACAAATTATTCTTCACAAAAACCCCCGAAAAAGAAGTAGCTAGCTCCATGAAAATCCTGAAAGACGGCAAAGAACAGTGGCTAACCACGCTTGATATTGCCTTTCTCACGCTTTTTGCTTTGCAGATGCTTATGGAGGAATGCTGGAAAAAACGCATATTGCTCATAGGCGTCACGAAGGACACTGCAGCCCGAGACTTCAAACGGCAGCTAATTCCAATAATGCACAATGAAGGCTTGTTGAAAACGCGTCTGCAACGCGAAGCCTTGCAGGACCTGCCAAACACGGACCGCATGATACTCCAGTCAGCCAGCATCTTCAACTTGGAACAGATCAAGCCGCCGTGGAGCCTCATCGAGTATGACTCTGCCTTCAGAACCATGCGGCGCGATAGGCAAAGCCGCAAAGGCTACGTTTCAGGCGCCATAAAAAACAAAATCGGCCTTGAAAAGGCTTTCCTGAAAACGTACGTGCAGCTGAGCCAAGCTAAGACGGATCCGATGCTGCGAAGCAACGTTCTCCTCGTGGATCGTTTAGCCTATCCAGAGTACGATTACAAACCTGAAAGCCTCGCGTGGTTTTGGAATGAGCTGAGCGACGGCACAAAAGAGCCTGTTGAAACCATCCTGTACAGGGACAAAACTGTTCCAAACAAGCTGCAGAACTTGGCCATGAGCGTGCTGGTGGCTATGGCGCCAGCGAACATTCCCGAAGCGTTTGGGCATAACAAAGCGCTTTTCATCGCGGATAAGATTGCGAAGTGGAATTACAGTCAATTCAAATGTGTGGTGGACACCACCGCTGTGTGGATGCTCAATAACCATAAATTGCGCAAGTTCATATTTTACATGAGCACTTTCAGGGAGAGACGAGCGTCAATTGAACAGGCAAGAAGAGAAAACCGTTAAAAACTTGTACTTCACCGACTTCGACGGCAAATTCCGCGCTAGGCTAGCGGCGGTTATCCCGCGATATTTTGGCGGTGGAGACGAAGCAAAAGTCACGGGCACAAGCGCCCGCTACAACTGCCGCGTCAAAATCGAGTACCAGAAAGACTTGATGGGTTTGCTGGAGGAGGGCATGCTCTTAGCCGTCAAGAACTTCAAGCGGGCAGGCGACGGCGCGGAGCGGTACACGTTAATGGAGATTAGCCGCGTCTGGCCTGAGCACTTCGGCTTGCGCGGTTTGTCCGATCATGGCTATTATCCGATGCAGTTTGAGATTATTGAGCAAAGCGAGGAGGATTGGCAGACTGATGACACGTCGACGATGATGATTCAGATAGATGCCATTCCGATAAACTACGATTTAATTATAAATCGGGGATGCGGGTTCGAATTCGTCAAGGGCTTCTCGTATCCTGTTGTGGGCAGCCCCATTTACGTTTTGAACAGTGAAATGATAAATCGCATGTACAACCAGAAAATCGCTGCAGCGCTTGGAGTTGACACGTCGAAGACAGTTGAGGACGCGCGGGTTGATCCGAGGCTTGGCTTGATAAAAATGTTCGAAGCCAGCAAAATTACCATACCAATCTACATTGACTTTGAAAAGCTGATTAGGTATCATTTTGGAGTTTTCGCCTTCACAGGTGGCGGAAAAAGCAATTTGATGTCAAACGTTCTGAGGCGCATACTATTACACACGGGTGAGGATAACACTAAACTGGTTATTTTTGACATCAGCTGCGAATACACGTTTCTGCTGTTAGATGTGCTATCGGACCCGAACATAAACTCAAAGGTAATCCTTGAACACCGAATCGACGCGGTAGAACAGCTTTTCAACTCGGTTGTTAAACCCCGAGAGTACGAGACGGATCAGCGGACAAAAGCTGGACTGCAAGCCATAAGGGATCAGGGCAAGCTTTCGTATTACACGAAGCCGAAGCAGAAGATTCCCACTTACAGCCAGTTCCTAGGCGAGCTTGAGGACCAGCGGAAGGATTCGGTGAGCAAGCCGCATTACGTGAACGCGATTGACGCCATTGGCGATGCGGTGCGGGAGTACGTGGAGCGGCAGGGTTTAAGCGAGAACCAGGAAGTTAGCGAAGAGTTTGTGGGTTACGTTGATGAGGTTGCGCGGGAAGCTGTGGAGAAGTTCCGTGTTCACGACAAGAGCGGGTTGTACGCTTGGGCTACTACGAGGAACACGATAGCGGATTTGTTCAAGAAGCGAAGCGAGAAAGAAGACAAAGCCACAAGCGGCTTGACGGTTGAAGGCATACGCGAACTGCTGGAGGACAAAACAACACGCCTCGTGGTAATCTCGATAAGTGACCCGTTCACCATTAAGGAGCTTGCCATAAGCCTGACGCAGGACTTGCTGGTGCGGAGAAAACGGCGGTTCACGGTTAAACCCTACATACTCGTAGTATTCGACGAAGCCCAAGAGTTCATTTCCAGCAAGGAAAGCGGCATAGACGGCAAATGCTCACGGCACGTTGAAACCCTGCTCCGTCAAGGACGCAAATACGGCTTAGGCGTATGCATTGCTACACAGCGCATTGCTTATTTGAACACGAATGCGTTGCAGCAGCTTCACACGTACTTTGTTGGCACGCTGCCCCGTCCATATGATAGGGCGTTGGTGAGCGAAACGTTCATGATTGATAAGGGCATTTTGGAGAAGACGTTGGAGTTTGCGCCGGGCGAGTGGCTGCTGTCCAGCTACATTGCCACGGGAATAGAGAACGTGCCCATATTCATCAAGGCGGACAACGCAGAAAAAGAAGTAGAAAAAT
>CAZXCX010000140.1:0-3263 GCA_964639375.1 uncultured Candidatus Bathyarchaeia archaeon | reverse complement strand
AGTTTTATGATTCTGGCAAGTTCGCCTACCTATCAGGCAACGCTAGTGTAGAAGCCCTAATTAAGGAGGGCTTGCTTCCCGCTTTTGGCACTAACCCGCGCAGAATCATCATCCTAACTTTCTTAGGTTAGCTTTGAACTTCTAGAAACTCGAACTTTGTTTTCTTGTCGATTGCCCTTCGCGCCTGTGCTTCTGCGAGTTCTATGATTACGACTTCGCCTATTTGCCAGACATCAACACCCATGCGCACGCACCCGGTAACAGTATTTTGCTTCCTTCCAAAGCTTGCGTGCATGTGCAGTTTTGGTTTTCCCTCTTCATCTGCAAAAATTGTTCCCACACCACACGCTTCATGTACTCCGCTGAGGAGCGTAACCATGGGCTCTGGAGGAAGGGCACAACCGTCTTTGGGGCCAACGACGACGCGGCTCTTTTCTTTTGCGCCGCCTAAAAAGAAACAAAGCGCCGTAGAAACGTTTTTTTCAGCTGCGAAAGATTCGAGAACTTCGGGAAGGCGATCGCCATCGTGCAATCTTAGCACGAAAAGCCTTCCGAGTTTCGCTTCGGTAAACTGCATTACTCAACCTCGCATCCTGAAACTAAAGGGGGATGGGGAATCTAGTATAAAAACAATTTCAAGCTTGGAGTTGCCGTTGAGAAACTTGCTTTTGCTATACTCTTTTGAGATAGATGGGTTTGTTAGCTTCTTTTTTCCGTTTTTCCAGGGAACTATCTGAATTGCAGCCGTCTGCCGCAGTGACAGCGCATTTTACATTGGAGTTTTCAGATATTACTTGAAGAGGAACATCAGTCTGCACAAGTTTTGTTTTCGAGTGGCGGCTCATTTCTATTCTCTCTTTTCCATATATATACGAGTATCAAGACTTAATAAACGTTTTGAACGCCCTGTAAGACCCAAGAACCAAAAAAAGCTCGAAACTAAATTCAAAACAAAAAAGAAGGAAAATTTAAGCGATATTTGCTATGTCGACCGGGCGTTTTCGCAACTTGCACTAGGTGTTCCGGAAGAAGCTTGTCAACTGTTTCTGTTTGGCCTCTTCCTTAACGAAATGAGATATTTTCACGCCAACTCTGCGAATTTCAAGTTCAGATTCGCCGAGGAATTTTTCGAAAAGCTCTCGAACGGTTTTTCTAAGGACTGCTATGTCGCGTGTGGGCGTTTCCAACGTTTGCGATCGGCTTCGAACGCTCAGGTCAGTCATAATGGCGATTATTCCAACCTGCTTATAGCTAATGCGTCTCTGCAAAAGTTCTTTCTGGATATCTTCAATTAGTTGACCAGTTTTTTCCAATATCAGCGCCAAGTCACGCGTGTTTTCTTTCAAGGTGGAGATTCTGCTGATGGATTCTGCCTCGCCTGTTTCCTGAACAGGCTCGTTGTCTACGCCGTTTGCTGCGTTGTGGAAGTAGACGCCGAGGTTTTTCCCGAAAATCTCCACCAGCCTTTGCACGTCGTACCTTGCCAAGTCGCCAATCGTCTTTATGCCCAACTCGCCCATTTTCGCGGATGTCTTCCGCCCCACGCCTATAAGTCGGTTAACGGGCAACGGCGACAGAAAACGTTCAACCTCTTCTGGCTTGACGATTGTTAAGCCGTCTGGTTTCTGGCTGTCACTGGCGATTTTTGCGACAAGCTTGTTTGGTCCAACGCCCACGGAAAAAGTGATGTTCAGCTGGTTTTTTACGTCGTCTTTTATTTTCTGGGCTAAAGCTTTTGCCGCTTCAAAACTTCCGTGCACCTTTTGCGTGACATCCAAATAGGCTTCGTCTATTCCCACCTGCTCGAAGGCGTCAGCGTAGCCTCTGAGCGCTTGCATTATTTTGTCGGAGATTTGCTCATAAAACTCGTCGTCAACAGGCAAGAAAACCGCTTCAGTGCCTTCCAGCCGCTTCTTTGCCAAGTACAGAGGTATTCCAGATTTGACCCCGTATTTTCTGGCGACGTAGTTGGCGGTGCTCACGGCTCCGCTGTCTTCGGTACGTCCCGAATAAACGCCCACGACAACGGGCTTGTCTTTTAAGGCAGGATTTCGCCGCTCTTCGCATTGGGCAAAGAAATAGTCCAAGTCCACCAGCATTATGACTCGGGCTTGCATAGGCGCACGGTCACCTCGATTTAGCGAAAAGTAGCCATGAGCCGTCGCACGCCGCCGTGTTCAGCTCCGCCAAGCCTTCTCTGCAGACGCCGAATTTCATCCCGTTTTCCACGGCTAAGCAGCGGATGTTTTTCATGAGCCTGAGCCTTAAATCAGTCGGCAGGAGCGTGTAGCCGCCTATTTTTTCGCCTTGTTCAAAATATAATGGCTTTAATTTCTCTGCAATGCGAGGCATGGCTGTTGCGAGTCGTCTCCAGTTGTCAGGTTTTGCCTTGTACGTGGAGGTTGTCACGTGCTTCACGCCCATGCTTGCGAGAGTGGCAATCAGCCGTTCAGGGTTGTCGTTTACGAAGGGGATTATGGGGTCTACGCGCACGGACACTGGAATGCCTCTGCTTGTCAGTGTTTCAACGGTTTTTAGGCGTTCGGCGGGTGAAGGAGCGTACGGCTCAATTAGTTTCGCTGTGTTGTCGTCGTCTGTGGTGATGGTCAAGGCGACAGTGCAGGGAACCTTGTTTAATATGTCGGTGTCGCGTGTGACGAGTGTGGATTTTGTGATTATCTGAATTCGGCAGTCGCGTTGCGATAGGATTGCAAGGCATTTCCGCGTTAAGCCTGCTTCAGCTTCCATGCGCGGGTACGGGTCGGAACTGTTGGCGATTGACACGATTTCGCCTTTCAGCTTGGCGGCTTCCCGCTGCAACCGCTGGATTAAATCGCTTTTCGGTCTGCAACTTGAGAAGCGGGGAATGTAGCTTGAAGCGTAACAGTAAACGCAGGCGTAATCGCATCCAGTGTAAGGGTTAAAAGTCAGTTTAGGCAGGCACGTGCAAAGGCTGGAACGCCACGGGTCGAACCGCGAAATTAACGGCACTTCTGTTCACTATGACTAGTATAAAGGGGAAGGGCAGACAAAAACTATTCGCCACTACTGGTCCTACTCCCACCGTAAGTTTTCGCAATATGCTGAATGTAGAAAATGTATAAGTTTATATAATGGATATTCTGTTAGTTAGTAAACGGAGGCAAAAGAGTGGCTAACAGAGTTCTTCATGAACCACAACTAGATACCATTCTAATGATCGAGAAAGCCATTCTGGATGCTGAAGATTATCCTACCCGAATGGAACTCTGGAAAAGTCTGCC
>CAZXCX010000139.1:0-3277 GCA_964639375.1 uncultured Candidatus Bathyarchaeia archaeon | reverse complement strand
GAGGAGCATAGCGAAGTATGGTCTGGCTTCCGCAGTTATGGGCGTTGTGTTGTTCTTCTTACCCTATACAAGTAGAATATCAACGACTTTGGCTTGGACCGCTGTGGGCGGCATAGTTTATTTGGCTGTGTTGATGGCGATTGACAAAGAAGCTCGGAGGTTACCTAAGACTATACTTCAAGAAATTAGGGGAAAAAGTTCAAACGGTTAGGCTTCATTATTTCAGATTAAGAAAAACTACATGGACTAAAGCAGAAGCGCAGCCAAGATGTCGTGCATTGCTTCTTTGCTTTTGATGCCTTTGAAGATAGCTTTTCCGCTTGAAAATAAGCGAAATGAAATGCCTCGAAAGGCGAATTCAAAAATAATTCCAGAAAGAGAATTCTTCAGCTGGGCTTTCTTGCGAATTTTAGCTATGGCATCATCTTTTTTGTCGTACTTGAAGGTAACTATGACGCCTTTTTCTTCGCCGCATGTCTCTTCGATTCTCGCCACATAATCTTCCACGGTGGGCATTAGACCTGCTCAATCTCCTTCAAAACTTCTATAAAGCGGTCGATTTCTTCGCGTGTGTTATAAATGTAGAAGCTTGTTCGAGCAGAAGATTGCAACTTGAAAACTTGATGTAACGGTTGTGCACAATGAAAACCACTACGTATCATTATGCCATAAGTATCAAAAAAAAGCGCAACATCATGCGAAGACATTCCTTCAACGGTGAAAGGTATTATCCCGCATCTCGTAGAGAGGTCGCTGGGTCCGTGAAGCGTAACTTTGCTGCATTCTTGCATACGCTTAACAGCATACTCGGTTAACGACTTTTCATGCTTCAAAACTTCGGCCATGCCTATTCGTTCGAGGTATTTGACCGCTTCCATCAAAGCAATCCCTCCGCATATGTCTGGGGTTCCCGCTTCAAACTTCCATGGAGGATCGTTCCACGTTATGTCGCACTGTTCTCTTCCTTGTCTGAAGGACACGTCCCGTATCATTTCTCCTCCACCTTGGAACGGCTCCATCTTTTCGAGATGCTCTTTTTTGCCGTAAAGCACACCGATGCCTGTTGGTCCCAACATCTTATGTCCAGAAAAAGCTAGAAAATCCATGTTCAAATCTCTAACGTCCACACGCATATGCGGAACGGATTGTGCGCCGTCTACCAGCATCAAAGCACCGTGTTCATGGGCAACCTTGGCAATTCTTTTAACGTCATTAACTACGCTACTAACGTTCGAAACGTGACTTAAGCAGGCAATCTTTGTTTTGCTGGAGAACTTGCTTTCAAAATCTTCGTAGTTCAACGTTCCGTCATTGTTAACTTTCGCGTATTTAATGGTAAATCCGTTTATTTTTGAGATTAGTTCCCACGGAACGATGTTGCTGTGGTGTTCCATTAAGGACACTAGAACCTCATCGCCATTCTTCAGGTTGCGAAGACCCCAAGAATACGCCACTAGGTTTATCGCTTCGGTTGTGTTTCTGACGAAAATTATTTCCGTTGCGTCTTTTGCGTTTATGAACTTGGCGATTTTCTCTCGGGCGTTTTCATATATTTCTGTTGCTTCCTGAGAAAGCGTATGAACGGCCCTGTGAACGTTGGCGTTGTGGTTTTCATAAAAGTCTTTTATGGCTTCGATTACTTGTCGGGGTTTCTGCGTAGTTGCAGCGTTGTCAAAGTAGATTAAGGGGTTGTTGTTTATTTTCCGTTTAAATATTGGAAAGTCTTCGCGAATCCTGTATGGATTTAGGATTATTTTTCCTCCGCTACATTCAGTCTCTTCGCAAGCGTTTTAGCAAGTTCTTCCTCTTCTAATGCCTGTTTCTCCTCAAAAGTCAATTCTTGAGGAACCCAACTTGGAGAGACGCCTTTATTCTGGTAGTACTTTCTAATTGCCCGTTTCACAGCGCCCACAGCAAGAACGCCGCAGTGAAACTTGACACTGGGCAGCCCACCCACTTCTTCAGTCACTTTTTTCCAAGTTATGTCTTTCCACGCCTTTTCAAGGCTCAGTCCCTTGACCATCTCGGTGACGATGCTGGCAGTGGCTATGTTCGCGGCGCACCCATAGCTTTCAAAGGAGGCTTTTTCTATGATTTCTTGATCATTGATTTTCAGGTAGAAGCTTATCATGTCTCCGCATGCAGGATTCCCTGCGACCGCGATGACTGTGGCGTCCTCCATTTTTCCGAGGTTTTTGGGGTTTCTGAACAAGTCAAGAACTTTTTGGGTGTAAGGTAACGGTACACGCGACATTTCAATCAACTCCTGTAGAACCGACTATTCCTCTTATTCGTCCTACCGCGCTAGGTAATACTTCTAAAACATAAGTTATATCTTCTTCTGTATGGTACCGCGTTGTCTTCATCAATATGCTGCCGTGGGCTTCGCTGAATTTGCGACCTATGGCAACGAGAACATGACTGGGTTGGAGGAGTCTTCTGCTGCATGCGCTTCCGCTGGACACGTAGACGCCCTTGAGGCTTAACTCGATTGTCAACGCTTCGCCTTCGCATCTTAGAAAGCTTATGTTTGCGTTGTCAGGCGCTCTCTTGCCACCTTTCGGACCGTTAAGCTTCACGTCAGAGAGTTTCCCAAATATGCCGTCCACTAGTTTGTCTCTTAACTTGCGCATATGATTCACATTAGCCTCAAAATCTTCAAAAGCTAACTCAGACGCTTTTGTGAAACCTACAATAAGCGGAGTGTTTTCAACTCCAGGCCAAAGCTTTTGTGTCCCTATCTGACCTTCTAAAATCTTGTCCACGTTCACGCCTTCTTTCACGTATAGGGCGCCGATTCCGCGTGGTCCTAGAATCTTGTAGCTGCTTACGGTTGCCAGGTCCACTTTCAGGTCTTGCACGTTTAAGGGGATTCTGCCGTAAGCGTCTGAGGCGTCTGTGTGGAATATGGTTTCTGGGTTTTTGTCTTTGACTATGTCTAGCGCTTCTTTTACGGGCTGTATCGTTCCAATCTCGCTGTTAACCACTGACACGCTCACAAGAATTGTCTCTTTATCTACGGCTTCTTTTAGTTTCTCAAGGTTGAGGAAGCCTTCCCTGTCAACAGGGATTTTAGTGGTTGTGAACCCAAACTTTTGCAGCAGTTCAGTTACGTGCAAGACGTTTATTGGTTCAATCTCTGAGATTACGATTTTTTTGCCTTTGTGTTTATTGGCGAAAGCCGCTCCCATCAGGGCTAAGTTGTTGGCTTCTGTTTCGCCCGGCGTGAAAGTTATTTCCTCAAGAATTTTGGAGCCTAAGAACTTGCTGATTTTTT
>CAZXCX010000138.1:0-3299 GCA_964639375.1 uncultured Candidatus Bathyarchaeia archaeon | reverse complement strand
ATTGGCAAGGCAACGGGTTACGTGGTTCCGCCCAACAAGGCGATAGTGGGCGATTACGGCTTTGCTCATGAATCAGGAATCCACACTCATGGCGTTTTGAATGATCCGTGGACTTACGAGCCTTACCCGCCTGAACTCGTAGGAAACACGCGACGCTTAACCATAGGGAAACAGTCAGGAAAAGGCATAATCAAACACAAAATAACCGAGATCACGGGAAAAGCTCCAAACAACCAAACCCTAATGACGGCAGTGAAGAAAGTCAAGGAAATCTACGCGAACGGCAGACGAGCTTCGCTGAAAGAAGAAGAATTCAAAAAACTACTCCGAACACTCAAACTACTCCAAGAATAACAACACACACTTCGGCTTAAATGGCCTCACTAAACCAGTTGTTGATTCTGCGTAGCCTTGTTTTTCATCCAGCGCAGAACAATCGCTAAGGCGAAATGTTCAAGTTTGGGGATACTTTCTTACTCACGGGAGATGATGTCGCCGTCCCAGTCAGTTTGTTAATAGTCTCTTCAGAAGTTTAGGTAATGTGGAGCTTGGTTTTGTTTCCGAGGAAGACTTGGAGAAGGGTGAGGAAATTCAATTATAGACTGTGACGCGCGCTCTGACCGTCGTCGTCTGGAACGTTTCGAGGTGTAGCGAAGCGAGAGCGAGCGAAACGGCATTGACTAATGCTTGATAGCTATAATAAAAAAAGTAATGTTATATTTTAGCGGGCGCGCTTTTATACCCAGAATTTAGCGCGCTTAATTCTTCGAGCTTGACCCACCGTTCAGGTTTATCAACCCACGTTCTTCCGTACTCCCAAACTTCGTCAGGAGTCTCTGATTCCGAGTTGATTTTCCACTTCTCTATCGCATGAAACCCGTAATCGTCAACCAATTTGTGGCGTTTCATAAACTTTTCAGCTCTACGCGTCGCGTTTATAAACGAGCTACTAACAGAGATAATACTAACGTCATCTTTCAGATGACTTATGTGAATAAATACAAATTGTTTTTTCATACCAAGAACATCCCATTACTTTTACTCCGTTTTTCTTGCTAACAACAAGTAATTGTTGAAATATTTTATAAATTGTGTGAAATTAGGCGAGCGCTAGTTTTAAGTGAGGGCGAGCGTGAGCGATTCACTTAGCTGTTGTGTGTCTTGCGTCTGGAACGTGCGAGGCGGAGCGAAGCGACGCCGAGACTTAACTTGAGATATATTGTCAAATCTTGAGAAAATTTTGTTTTCCAACTTTTTTAGCGCGCGCTTGGCTGAATTTTTCGTTTACAATAGCCATCCCGCTGGAAAATCCGTAATTTTTAGGCAGCTTGGGCATCTTATTTTAAATCCCTTTGGAAGTGCTTGGTGTATGTTATAAGTGGCTCTACAGTCTGGATTATGACATGTATAACTCATTTTCTTGTCAAACTTAAGTCTTCTATATTCGCTGTAGTATTGAAGAATTTTTAGTATTCCTCGCTGTTCTGGCTTTTCTAGGTCTCCTTCCCAAAGATAATAATTATTTAGATGGAGCACTGGAAAATTAATATCAACTGAATCACTTAAAACCCAAATGTCTATACCTTTCTGCGTGGCAACTCCTATTTCGTAAGCAATCCAGTTTTGAGTGAATAGCCAATCGGTGTATTCTGGGTTATCTACAAGAACGGTTCTTTGACGTTCTCTAAGTTTTTTCCCAAGTAACAAAAACACGGCACTGGATTTATTGATTTCATTCTTTATCGTTTTCCAAGATGGTCTTTCTATATTTTCAAATTCAGACCTAAAACTTTTAAGTCCTACACGGGTGCAAGCTGAGTCAAAAGCATTACAATATTCTTTGTCGTGTTTACTGTGTGAAATAAAGACTTTAAACATTTAATCGCTCAATTATTTCTACTATTGATATGCGGTTTTAAGGATTTGCATTGTTTTATTTCCTTACTATGCTGGTTTTTTGAAGAAGGTTTTTCCATTTGCTTGGCATACAAGTATGCAGTCGTCCTGAATGCATTTTTTGATTTCTTCGTCTGTTTCTGCGGTTACGGGTATCCATGTTATGTTTTGTTCATTGTATAAGCTGATGTATCTTAATGTGCTTCGAAGGTCTTTGTGCCCTAATATTTCTTTAACGTAAAGTAGTTTACGAGTTACGTGGTATTCTTTTGATGCCTTGAAGCGTCTAAAGTCGTAAAGTTGGATTTGTTTGAGTTCTGGCATATTGTATTCTTCGGCTATTCTGTTGCGGTAGTGTCTGTAATTTGTTGACAGGTTAGAAGATTTGCCGTTGTATATTCTGCTTGCTGATGTTAGTTTTTTCGTGGTTATGTAGATTTTGAGCAGCTCTAAGGTTTTTGGTCTAAGCTTTCCTTCTCGCCCGACTGTGTGTTTTGCGCCTGTAATGGATACTATGCCTGTTGATAGGTCAATGTCTCCTATTGTCAGCCATGTTAATTCTATGGGTCTCTGTCCGAGGTCTTTTGAGATTGATAGTTTGAGTTTCATCTCTATTCTTGCGTGGTTTATTAGGAAGTCTATGAGTTCTTCTTTTGGCGCTCTGCGTTTTTTGTCGTATCTCTCGTAAAATGGTTGTTCCCATGTTAATCCTTCGGATTTCATGTATAGGGCGTATGCTTCTACCAAGTTTTCTTTGTGTCCGTTTCCGCATTTTTTGTTTGCTATGAATAGCTTGACTGCTTCTGGGTCTGCGGTGTTGCAGTTTCTTTTTAGGTGTCTTAATAGTTTGGCTACTTTCTTGATTGTTGTTTCTTCGTAGGCGTTTCGTTTCATCCACAGCATTACGTTAACAATATTCATATTTGACTGGGATGCTGTTATATTAGTGGGGGATGATGTCGCCGTCCCAGTCTGATCGGGAAAGATGAAGAATGACGATTGACAGACCCCTAAGGCACGCTGCTCAATAGCGGTATCGTTTTTCTCGCTTTTTCTTCAGTGCCAGACCGAAGGCTAAGGCTAGTATCATGCCTGCGACGAAACTGTTCTGGATAACTCCAACGTCTGACAGGAACATGAGGACGAAAACGGCTACGTTTACTATTATGAGCACTCGGTTAACGTGAGGCTTGGTTAAAGAACGCTGCAAATCCCTAAGCGGAATCAAAGACTAACCTAATACCAAAAACGGTAAAGCAGATATTTTAGTTCTTAGGATCAACGGGTTGATTAGAAAAAACGGCAAAAAAATTGCGATTTAGTAAGACACACAGTCAATCATCTTAGCGCACGTCAAGCATTCTTCGGGTATAGGCGTGTTTTTTGGGCGCCTCTTCAAGTAC
>CAZXCX010000137.1:0-3303 GCA_964639375.1 uncultured Candidatus Bathyarchaeia archaeon | reverse complement strand
TGCCAGCCCGCAAGCTCCTCTGGGTCGGACGCAAAACCGAAGCAAAACTCAAAACCATGGGAATAAACACGATCGGCGACTTGGCACGTTACGACCCCACAGTGTTAACCGAGAAATTCGGCGTGATGGGCACGCAGATGCACCTGATGGCGCGTGGCATCGACCGAAGCGAGGTAGAACCCAGAACCGAAGTGAAATCCATAAGCCACGAAACCACGTTCGAAGAAGACACTGCCGACGCTGACACAGTGCTTAGAGCGTTGGACACGCTTTCCGAGGAAGTCTGCCGAGAAGTCCTAAACCAAAACCTCTTCTTCAAAACAGTTACGGTCAAGTTGCGCTACGAGAACTTTGAAACGCACACTCGCAGCAAAACACTGGCTTTCATGACTAACCGCTCGCAGGATTTGAAGAAGACGGCAAAGGAACTACTCCACGCCTATTTGCGAAGTGATAGGAAGGTACGGTTGATCGGCGTTAGAGTTTCAAACTTCGTTAAGGGAGAAAAACAAAAAACCCTTGCATGAACAGACAGTTTTAGTTTCTAGAGTTTTTAATGTCTTCGATAGAATTTCTGCAAGCCGTAGCTCAATAATTAAGAGGGTCCCGTGGGAATAGCCCCCAAAAGGGTTCACTGAGCCGCGAGTTGGGTTTAAATCCGACCACAAGTGAAGGCACGCCCCACACGTTCCTTCCTTTTCTTTAGTATATTGAAAAACACAATATGAATGCGCGGTGATGAAAACCTTTAAGTCTGCCGTGGACTTCATGATGGGTGATAATTGGAAACTCGTTTTTCAGTTATAGCTCAAAGGTAATAGCGGTGATTCTACACGCCCAAAGAAATTATGTCTGAGATTAAGTGCACCGACTGCGGCAAAACTGCCATAGTCCCTTTTAAGCCTACACCAAGCAAGCCAGTCTACTGCAAAACGTGTTTCTCCAAGCATTTTAAGCGACCAGAAAGTGCCGGTAAGAACTCAAGTTTTGACTCGAAACAAGCATGGGCACAGCGAGGAGATGGTTGGCGAGGAAGAAAGGAAAAACCCGCTAACGTTTTCAAACAGGAATAGTGTATGCTCCCTTTATAGAAAGGTTTAAACCTGTTAGACTATATTTGGCTTAGTCTGAATTGGTGATGTTTTGAAAAGAAATATTGCACTGGTAGCACACGATAATAAAAAAGCTGATTTGGTTGAATGGTGTGACTTCAACAAAGGAACCTTATCTCTTCACAACTTATACGCAACTGGAGGAACTGGAGTAAAAATCATGGGAAAAACAGGTTTAGACATTAACTTGCTCAAAGACGGTTCTTATGGCGGGGACATGGAAATCGGAGCTTTGATCGCTAACGAGAAAATGGATTACCTAATTTTCTTCTGGGATCCTCTAGAGTCCCTTCCTCATGATGTTGACGTTAAAGCCCTCCTCCGAATAGCTGTTCTGTATAACGTGCCAACCGCTTGTAATCGAGCAACAGCAGATCTGATAATTTCAAGTCCTCTTTTTCAAAGTGGCGAGTACAAGCGGAAAAAGGAAGCAGGAAAAAAGTAAGCCTTCTCGTGCCGTTGTACTCTAACTAGTTGACTAATTCAACGGTTGTTCCTAAAGCCTGACCGGGCACTCCTTTGCGGAACTTGACCTTAACCACACCTTTCTTACCGTGGAAACCCGCAATTTTCCCTATAAACTTGCTGTCTCCCTGCTTCCAAACTACTTTTCTCCCAATAAGTTGACCTGCTAGAGAGACGGAATTTACATTTGCAAATTGGATTAGGCACTCCTTCGACTTTTGCGTTCTGATGCCTATCCGATAGTTTACTATTGTTCCATAAATTGGCTGAGACAAAAACTTTCACCGTTGCAGTCTCCCTTATAGCAGCGCACTCACTTTTAAAGCTATTTCGCCTTGCCACAGCTTGTATCTATCACTTCGATATTTTAACCACGTTAAATCCGCCTCGCCCAACAAAGAGCGATTGCCTAGAAGCCTTCTCAACCGCTTTTGCTCCAAAAATCAAAGTGTAGACCCAGCGCTTATACGAACTCTGAGTGGATTGCTTTTGTGTTAAGACAAAAAAGTATTCTTTGGTGAGTTCTCTCACCGTTTTTTCGTCCTCCACGTATTTCAGGTTTAATGGCTCATGTATTAATGCAGCCCTTGCCCTCTTCCCAGTATACACTAGTAGAGTATTTTTGCCAAAATTTTGCGTGAATATTTGGCAAAACTTCAATGTTTTTGGATAAATCCGGATTTTTCCCTTGGCAAGGTCACATTTTCCAGCAAGGCCTTTGCCATTCTTCCTTAGAAGTGGAAAAACCTTAACATGTACGGCTCTAACCATCTGCTCTTCAATGTTTTCCCTTTTCAACATCCAATAGAGGAACTTTTGGAATGAAGACCTAAATAGGGATCTAAATACGAAAGAAGAGTATTTCATGTAAAAACTAACATTGTTCTGAGAGAAATCGAAGTTTCTCAGCGTCAACGGTTATTTTCATTTTGCTGGAGAGCGAGTGCGCTTCTTCTAACATAAACATCTACAAGTTTAACAAGGGTGAATCATTCTTCTCATTTGATTTCCATTAGGAAAACCATATTTTTGTCGGCCTTAGATTGGGGGCGCGCGTTTGATCCTAATTTTGAACCGGGGCGGCTCATTTGACGATGACTTGCAGAGCACTGAATTCCTGCTGTTTTCCCATCCTGCGAAACCCAAACAATGCGGCCCATTCTGGTGCATTGAGGGCATTTAGTGTGGTCACCTATTTTGACTATGTTCTCGTTTCCCCTCTCTTTTTATTGTCTACGTAGGTTTTCTTTCCCGCTTTCTTTTTAATCGTGCAAGTAACACGCACGGATGATTTACATCTTCTGCAATTTTTCACTAACCCTGCTCTCAGAATACACAACGCTGTTCACCTTTTGTTGTTGTACTTTGAAAAGAATCAATTATTCAGTAGGTTCAGCCCAGAGGATAAAAGAAACTCTTCAGTGAAAAGTGTGCCGCCGCACTTATAAACGCATGGGTTAAAAAAATTAAGACGCCATAGAAGAAAAGTTGCAGCGTTTCAGTGTGTGCCGCTCAAAAACAAATTAAATGAAGATGGATTTAGAAAACGTGTTTTCGCTGTAGCTATACTAATATAGTTGGCTACGTACTTCATTATAACGGTTAGAGTTCTTTAGAGGAAGAGTCAGATCGGGCTATACGCGCTTTTTGCTTTTTCTCCAGATTATTCTAATTGGTAAATCGTTGGCGCAAGCAAACGCAGCCACGGAATTTGGTGCTGAGGATG
>CAZXCX010000136.1:0-3305 GCA_964639375.1 uncultured Candidatus Bathyarchaeia archaeon | reverse complement strand
TGGGACGGTCGCCGAATTTTCTGCCCTTAAGCGTTATGTAACATATTTTCTTGTTATTCAGGAAATGAACGTAATCCGATGGTCCTATTCTAGTGGGTAACTTGTATGGAACAAGGCTTGTGACAGCCTCAGTCTTGCTGATTCGCTTTGTCTTCAGCCTCTCCTCCACCGTCATGTTTAAGAAGTCTGTGTCTCCGCCCAGATTCAGCTGGTAAGTCTCATCGACTATGGCGCCTCTATCAAGGCAAAGCCGCACGAGATTCCTGTGCAAGATTGTTGCTCCCACCTGGCTTTTTATGTCGTCCCCTGCCACTGGCAGCCCAGCCGCTTCAAACTTTTTGCTCCATTCCTGCTCCGAAGCTATGAACTCTGGCATGCAGTTTACGAAGGCACATCCAGCATCCATAGCGGCTTGAGCGTAAAAACGCGTAGCTTCTCGGCTTCCAACGGGCAAATAGTTTACAAGCACATCCGCTTTTGCATCTTTTAAAACCTTAACGACGTCGACGCTGCCCTGTGCCTTTTCATCGTAGATGTTGAAGACTTTTTCCATATGCTTCGCCACACCGTCCAAGATCGGACCCGAGAAAACTTTAACGTTTAAGTTTGGGACAGTTGCAAATTTTGCGCAACAGTTTGGTTCGGTAAATATGGCTTCAGATAGGTCTTTCCCAATCTTGTCTTTGTTCACTTCAAAGGCGGCAACGAACTTTATGTCTCTTATGTGGTACCCGCCGAAGTTTACGTGCATGAGCCCCGGCACCGTGGTGTTCTCTTTTGCGTCTTTATAGTATTGGGTTCCTTGAATTAGGGCGGATGCGCTGTTGCCGACGCCTACAAGCGCTACGCGAATTTCTGGCAAATCTTAAACCTCTTGGTGAAGGCTTAATGTTTGCCTGCTCTATAACTTTTTCTAGACTCATAACAAGATTAAAAGGGAACTGCCGACACAATAACTTGCAGGTCGGTGAACGGTTTATGAGCAAAAGCGAAGTCACCGTTAAGTACGCACCCTTCAAAGAAATCATTGTAATGGAACGAACGCACTTTTCAACGCCTGAAGAAATAGCCCGCTTCACATCGGTGATAGCTGGCGGCAAGCTAGCTGGACTGTACTGGGTCGATGGCGTGGTCTTTCTGTATTTCCCGCTTCCCGCTTCCACGACGGCAGTTGCAAAGGCGCTGATAGAGACTGGCAAGGTCTACTGGACCTTTGTTGGGTACTCATTTATGCCAAAGTACGCGCCAACCATAGAAACAAAAGAGAAAATGATTGTGCCAGTGATCGACATATCCTCTGATCAGATTCTCAGAAAAGTTGCGCAATGGTTAAAAGAACAAAAATAACTCTACGCCAAAGCAATCACTTAGCAACGTGCAGACCCAACTTCAGGAGCTCTGTCATTGAAAAGAATAGAACTCAGCGGCAAAGTATTTTCCAGTCGAGGCGAAGGCAAAAAATTTCTTGAATTACCTTGGGTTAAACGGCAGATAAAGCAGAAACTCGGCTTCACTCCGTATCCGGGGACGTTGAACGTAAGGCTCTCTGAAGAAAGCGTAAAGCGCAAAAAACTGCTTGAAAAAGCCCACTCAATAAAGGTTTGTCCGGCTGACGGCTATTGCAGCGGGACATTCATCAAGGCATTAATAGACACTTTGGAGTGCGCAATTGTAGTTCCTGAGGTTGCAGGCTATCCAAAGGGCGTTTTAGAAATTATCGCCTCTGTGAACCTAAGAGAGCAGCTTCAGCTCGAAGATGGCGGCGAAGTTACGGTTACGGTAATCCTTTAGACTTGTCTTACATCTTTTTTTTCTTCAAGAATTCGCCGATGTACTCTTCCGCGCAGTTGTTCTTTTTCAAGTATGCACCGTAGCGAACCAGAGCATTCATGGCTCGCGCGGCGTCTTCTGGCGAAGGATAAGAGGGAATCCCCAGCTTATCAAACCTGAAACGGGTGTACAACGCCATTTCCGTCTCGCCAATATCGCACATGACGATTGGCTTGCTATACTTACTTGAGACCTGCGCTACGCTGTCGATGTACTTTTCCCGCAAGGCTGGCAAATGATGCAACCCGAGCAGAACTATGCCATGGACTTCTGGGGCTTGGAACATTAGGTCTGCCGCAACCTCGAACATATCATCCGTCACTGAACCCGTAAGGTCAACAGGGTTGGAGGTTGCCGCGAACTTGGGAAGCACACCTTGATCCTTGAGTTTTTGGAATTTCTGCAGGGTTTCTTCTGAAAAACGGTCAACAGACAAACCGCTACTAGCGCACTCGTCCACCGCCATTATGCCTGGGCCACCAGCGTCTGTAAGTATTCCTATGTTCTTGCCTAAAGCTGGCGGTTGCATGGCTAATGCTTTTCCTGAATCGAAAAATTCTTCCATGTCCCTTGCTCGGATTACTCCTGTCTGCTCGAAAGCCGCGTCGTAGATTTTGTCTGAGCCTGCGATGGCGCCTGTGTGTGAAGCGGCGGCTCTGGCTCCTGCGGCGCTTCTTCCCGCCTTAAGCGCTACTATAGGCTTCTTCACAGTGACTTTTTTGGCTATTTTAAGGAATTGTCTTCCATATTTTATGTCTTCCACGTAGAGAAGTATGACTTTGGTTTCTTTGTCGTAGAGCAGGTAATGCATCATTTCCGATTCGGTCACGTCACATTTGTTGCCGAAGCTCACGAATTTGCTGATTCCAATTTGGCGCCCTGCTAAAAAGTCAAGGGCGGCAACGCCGAAGGCTCCGCTTTGCGTGACTATGGCTATGTCTCCGAATAACGGTCTCGGCGTGGCAATGACTTCATCTCCAGTTGTCAGAACCTTGGTTTCGGGAAGAAACAGCGTGTCCACGCCCGTCTTTGAGTAGTACACGCCTAGGCAGTTGGGTCCTAAGATGCGTATTCCCGCTTTTTTTGCTGTGGTCACCAGTTGTTCTTCGAGTTCAGTGTTTCCGATTTCTCTGAAGCCTGAGCTAATTATTATGGCGGTTTTGACCTTTTTAGTAACTGCTTCTTCCATGATGGTTGGCACGATTTTGGCTGGAACAACAATCACTATCAGTTCCAGTTCTCCTGGAATCTCGGTTATAGACGGGTAGCATTTGAATCCCAGAATAGACTCTTCGTTTGGGTTTACGGGGTAAATTTCCCCTTTGAAAACTCCTCTCGTCTTATTCGCGGCAAAGTTTTTGAAAATTACGTGCCCAGCCTTCTCTATCTTTTTTGTAGCTCCAATGATTGCGGCTGAACGAGGATTGAAAAAAGCATCAAGCTTCTTGGTTTCTTCCATAACTGCCACAGAGTTC
>CAZXCX010000135.1:0-3309 GCA_964639375.1 uncultured Candidatus Bathyarchaeia archaeon | reverse complement strand
AGGCCAGTGTCATAATCCGTACTAGACTACGGGCCCTCTAGCGCGAGATTATTCTACTCGCGTAATATAAATGCTGAGCAAACAGCCAGATGCATGCGCATGTTTTATAACCTTTTTAGGTTAAAGCTAAGAGAAGCAATGCCTGTGAATTTAAGAAAAATCCGTGCTTACATTAGATTGTTGCGATTTGATAGTTGGCAAGTTTGGCTGTTCAATTTTTTATTGGGCTGTATTTTGTTTGAACTCCCACAAATAAGTCGCTTCATTTTGGTTTTGTTCTCTTTTTCGCTTGCCACTAGCGCAATATTCATTTTGAACCAATACTTCGACCGTGAAAACGATAGAGCAAATAACTTAAAAAAGGATTTGCCAATTGCATCTGGCGATGTATCGCCCAGAATAGGACTCATACTGTTTTTCTCATTTACTTTGATTAGCCTGACAAGCGTATTCCTCACTGACATCAGTATATTCTTGCTACTTCTCACTTTCATGCTGCTTGGGATAGGTTATTCTACTCCTCCCTTGAGTTTCAAGAATAGACCCGGCATAGACGTTATTGTGTGTGGAATCGGGGCAGGAATATTGCCTTTTTTTATGGGATTACAAACTGCTCCTCTGTTGACTTTGCAGTTCGAATTTCCTTGGATGGTTCGACGTTATCAAGATGCGCTTTTTACGGCATTACCGATTTTTCTTGTTCAGTGCGCTGGCCAAATTTACCAAGTCGTTGGGGATTATGAAGCGGATTCAATGGCGAAAATCAGCACATTTGCGGTGAAGTATGGCAAAAAAACTTCCCTAAGATTTGCAACCATGTTGCTATTAATCACAATAAGCCTTCCAATAATATACGAGCTCCTTAATTTATCATTAACCCCTTTTCTCTCGTGGTACCTGATTGCTTTCGCGTGTTTAGTTCCTTGTCTACTATATTTTATGAAGCTATCACGAGATGCGTCTGAAAAAACTTGGAAAAAATTGAGAGGTATTTCTCGACGAGTAGGTGCGGTTATCTTGCTTGTTCTATGCCTTTATGTGCTTATCGTGAGAATAAGCTTGGGCAACGTATAAAGGGCGTATCTATTTCTTGCTTAATGCTCTCCGCAAGGTCGCGATAACATTTTGTTTTCCCATCGCAAGTATGTACGGTCCCAGTCTTGGGCCTTGCAGAGCACCCATCAGAATTGCATAGAGAGTCTTAAAGAAAGCGCTAGGCTTTAAGCCGTTGGTTTTGGCGGTGTTGAAAATGGCGTTTTGTATCTTGTCTGGCTCGTCTTCGCTTTCTAAGACTTTGATTAAAGCGGTGATTGCGTTTTTCTCTTCGCGTGTGAGGCTTACAGTGGTTTCTTTGATCTCCTCGAAGTCTCGCGTCCAGTTGAACGCGTACTCAATACGCTGTGCCAAGTCAGCCTCAACTGGCTGGTTTTTCTGCAGGTAACCGTAGCTCTGAAGCTTTTCGGTTACGAACTCGTTCAGGCATTCTTTCGGCGCCATTTTAACCAAAAACGCCAGCAAGTTATACGGCACGTGAACGCTTGGTTTAGCAGGTGGCTTCATAACCCAGCAGTACTCGTACAAGCCTCGGAGCTTCACAAACTCCTTCGTGTCCTTCACTGCTTTTCTGCCGAAGTACACATCCTCAAGGTTGTCCAACTCGTTCATGTAAGAAGGAATATCGGAAACTTCCAGAGTGCGTGTGCCAACGAACCGTTTCAGCATCAACAGAAGCAGCGACTGCGGAGAACCGTAACGAAACCACACCTGCGGCGTAAAAACGTTGCCCGCGGACTTGGAAATTTTCCGTCCACCCTTGTCCAAGAACATCTCGTATCGCGCGTGAGACGGCGGCTCGAAACACAGGATTTCGCGGCATATGCGGTCGTTTATGCGGACTGAATCGGCGATGTCTTTGCCGTAGGCTTCAAACCGTATGTCAAGCGCTTTCCACCGTGCAGCAAACTCGCCCTTCCAACTCAGTTTCCCCTCACCGCGACCTATGTCCGCCTCGCCTTTATGCCCACAACCTTCAATCCACTTGCCCTTGATCTCCAAGCCTTCGCAAGCATAAAGAACTTTATCTGTTTCAGGCACGAACTCCAAGGCCTTCGTGGTGTAGATGCGCCCGCATTTCTCGCAAACTGGAAAGAAAGGTAAAACCTCAGTGTAGCGTTCTTGTCCCACTTCTTCCTTGACGATTTCGCCGACTTTCTTGGCGTTCAAAAGTATAGTCCTAATCTCCTCGCGCAACAAACCTTTCGCGTAAACTTCTTTCGCAGACATGTAATTGTATTGGATGCCGCACTTGTCTAAAGCGTCAAGCAGAAGGGAACTCATGTGTCTGCCGTAGCTTTCGTGACAACCAAACGGGTCTGGAATGCTGGACACTGGAAAACTCAAATACTTCTCTAATGATTTCGGCAGTCCAGCAGGAACCTTCCGCAAACCATCCTTGTCATCACAGAAAGCGACCAGTTCAGAGTTAAAACCCATTTCTTTCAAAGCCAGCGTAACCGCGTAGGAACGCGCAGCGTCACCGAGGCTTCCTATGTGGGGAAAGCCAGAAGCGCCAAGACCCATCTCGGTCCTAACCTTATCCAGACTCCTGCCCAGCTTTCGCTTTCGGTTGATCACTTTCTTGGCCATCTTGTCATACCATGTTCCATGACCGATTATCTCTGCGCGCATAATCCTTTAGCCTCTGCAACAATGACTGCACGATTGAATAAAAAAACGTTTAGAAAAAAAATAGCTCAAGTCACTTTCGCCTTAGAGCCGCCGCTATAGCCAAGGCGCCGAGAACAAGCAAAATAAGAGCCAACGAGTACAATGCATTAAACGTGAACAGGTACCAAGCTCCGCCCACGGCTATCAATAGCAAGCCTAAGCCCATGGTGCTGAAGGCGCCGCGCTCGTATTTCTGCGGGTTCGCAGCTCTCATGCCAGCCAAAACCAGTGTCCAGCAGCCTGAAAGCACGAGAACCACTGGAATAATCAGTGTCCAATCAGTAATCACCTGCGCTGCATAGAGCATTATCGATACTACGATGATTATGAGGAAAACGCCTATGGAGAGCGTTTCCCGCCTGCTTTCAGCCATTACAGCATCGCCCTAAGAAATCTTTTCGCCGCACTCAGGACAGAACTTCGAACCTGCAGGAATCGATTTACCACATTTAGGACAGTTAATCGCTCCAGCCGAAGGAGGCGTAAGCTGCGTTCCGCACTCGGGACAGAACTTTGATGTCGCTGGAACTTTCGAGGCGCATTTAGGGCAAATCACCAACGCTGCTGCTGGTGCTTGCGCTG
>CAZXCX010000134.1:1240-3334 GCA_964639375.1 uncultured Candidatus Bathyarchaeia archaeon | reverse complement strand
GCTCGGATGATTATGCCGCTTGCCATAACAGCCACTATAGCGTCGACTTTGCTGTAAATTTCTTTTATGAATTCTCCCAGTTTCTTGTCTAATGGAACAACACCTTTCTGACTGTACTTTTTCGGAGCGAATACTTGGCAAGGTAATTCCAAGCTGTTCAGTGCGGTTTTGATTCTGAGGGCGGTTTCAACTCCGCGCCTCGTGATGGCAACAATTGCTATGCTTTTAGCGAACATCTTTAACGCCTTTACGAAAGCCAGTGGTAAAAGAAGGATCATAAAGTTTCGAAAAATCGAAAGTCTCAGGATTTAAGACCTTCCCCACAAAGATCAAAGCCGTCGCCTTTATTCCCGCATCCTTAACCTTTTCAACTATATTGCTTAAGGTGCCCTTGACAATCTTCTGTTCAGGCCACGTAGCCTTGTACACTACTGCCGCTGGCGTGTCTTCAGGGTAACCTCCTTTTTGAAGCTCTGCAATGACCGCGGCTATTTGCGAAGTGCCCAAGAAGATGACCATGGTTGCCTGATGCATCGCTAATTTTCTTATGCTTTCGGACTCTGGCACGGGCGTTCTGCCTTCAGGTCTTGTTATTATAACGGTCTGTGAAACGTTGGGCAAGGTCAATTCTCTCTTTAGGCTTGCCGCAGAACCCTGCAAACAGCTCACTCCTGGAATTATGGTGTACGCTATTTTCTCTTTTTCAAGGAAATCCAACTGTTCCTGTAAGGCGCCGAAAAAGCTTGGGTCGCCATCGTGTACCCTCGCCACAAGCTTGCCGTCTCGTGCAGACTCCACAAATACTTTAAAAACCTCTTCCCGATGCATCGTAGCGCTGTCGTACAGCTCAGCGCCTGGCTTGGCATATTTGAGTATTTCAGGGTTTAAGAGCGAACCAGCGTAAATGACAACATCTGCTTTTTGAAGGATTTTCTTTCCTTTTATGGTTATCAGTTCAGGGTCGCCGGGACCCGCGCCGATAAAGACAACTTGGCTCATAATACATCACTCTGTTTAAGGTTACTTTGAAGTTTCGCCTTTTTTATTATGGTCATGGAAAAATAATCTTCGTGGATATCCCAGCTTGGCACATCGCCAAGCTTTCCAACAATCACTTTTTCTTCCGGCATGGTGCATCTTCTCACTAAAGCGACTGTTGAATTTTCTGCGAACCCAGAACCCTTCAAGATTGGAACCAGTTCTTTTAAGCGTTGAGAACCCTTCATGAAAACAAGATTATCGACGTACTTGGCTATTTCTCCGATGTGCTTTGAATCAAAGGCTGAGGGAATAATTGCCACCGCTTGATCTTTTTCGGCAAGAGGTATCTTTGAGCTTGCGGCACAAGCAGTTAATGATGTTACGCCGGGAATTATTTCCAGCTTGACCTCGGGGCATTCTTCCTTAATGCTTTGGCAAAGATAAACAAACGTGCTGTAGAACATGGGATCGCCAACCGTGATGAAAGCAACGGTCTCGCCGTTTTTTGCCCTCTCGGCGAGAATGTCAGCGTTTTTGGCCCATGCTCTCTTAAGCCCAAGCTCGTCTTTTATCATTGGAAAAACCAATTCAAGTATTTCAGGAGGCTTTTTCCTCTCTTCTAAGATAGGCTTAACTAGGGCAAGAGCCATGCTGGACTTTTCAGCGTGAGCTTTCGGAACGCAAATCACATCCACTGTCTTCAATGTTTTTGCAGCCTTAACTGTGATAAGCTCAGGATCGCCGGGACCTACACCAATTCCAATTACTTTGCCTGCCAAGCGTTTCACCTCAAGCTTTTGTAGCTGATATTATCGTGATCGGATTCCGTGCCACCATCATGGTTCTAGAATTTACCTCTCTTCCTTTAGCCACGAAGGCCAGTGTAACATCTACATCTTTAAAGTTCAGCTTCTTGATCTCATCTAACGCGGTGTACGCTGTTTCCAGCAGTATGGCGTTTATGACTATCCTGCCGTTCTCCTTTAGCTTCTCATAGGAAGCCCGTATTACTTCCCTTAATGACACGCTTCCGCCGATGATTACAGCGTCAACTTTCGGCAGTTTTGACATGACCTCAGGAGCCTTTCCATGTATTACCTGCACTACATTTTG
>CAZXCX010000134.1:0-1140 GCA_964639375.1 uncultured Candidatus Bathyarchaeia archaeon | reverse complement strand
AACTTGGCAACCTCGCAAGGAGAAAAAGCCTTAGGGTCTGGAAGGAGCATAACATCGTTTCCTTTTTTGACAGCTTCAACTAGCTTTATCTTCTTTTCACCGTTTGTCCCCTTGTGGAAACTGAATAAGGTGGCTTCATCCCAGCACATACAAAGACGAGCGGCGCACATCTGCATTGCGCTTATGCCTGGAATCACATCTACTTCGACGCCCTTTTCCTTGGTAGATTTCAAAAATGTTCCTAGAAGACCCGAGAAGCCAGGATCACCAGTCGACAATAGAACAACCGTTTTTCCTCTCTCGGTGGATTCAACAGCCTGTTTGAGAACTTCATTCACGTTCTTAGCTGTCAACGTCAACGCTTCACCTTTTACGTCGCCTAGAAACACGTTCAAGGCTCTTTCAGCCCCGATGACCAGCTGGGCATTTTGCACGATCTTTTTGGCTATTGGAGTTATGTAGTCTGGTGAGCCGGGGCCTATTCCGACTACCGTGATTTTAGCCACTATTTTGCACTCCTCGCGCTTTCGTTAGTGCCCAAGATGACGCCCTCCAGAGAAACCAATATCACACCTATCTTGGCCTTATTCTTCACCCTGTCCGTAACGCGCGAACCAACCCTTTCAGCTATCTTATCAAAAGTCTGTTGTAGCAAATTGGCTTGCTTCAGTAGCACGATTGCTTCTTCTGTGGTATTCGACTGTAATATCCTGTTTATTAACTGGGAGTCTGCGCCGACAGCACCAGCATACGCAGCGATGACTTCGCTTCGTGCATCAGCTACCTTATGGTGCGTGTTGAAGATTCCCGCCGCCAACTTCACGAGTTTTCCAGGATGACCGAGAAGGATTATCTCTTTCACTCCTTTCTCAACAGCCTTATCCAGCATATAACCCATAAAGTCGCCTGTTTGAACTATGGCATCTTCAGGCACTTTGAATAGTTGCTTGGTTATTCTCTCACCTATGTTACCTGGCACCAAAAATACGCGTTCATAGCCATTGGCAAGGGCAACATCAATTTGAGGAACCAATGAGCGCTTGTACGCTTCCAGTGATAGCGGCTTCACCACGCCTGTTGTACCCAGAACAGAGATGCCGCCAACTATGCCTAACTTTGCGTTAAGCGTTTTCTTAGCCA
>CAZXCX010000133.1:0-3368 GCA_964639375.1 uncultured Candidatus Bathyarchaeia archaeon | reverse complement strand
TGATGGAGAGCGGTCGGCAGTGGTGGTTGATGGATGAGTTTGCGGCTACGCTTGACCGTGACACTGCAAAAATTGTGGCGTTTAACCTTCAGAAGCTTGCACGTCGAATGGGCAAAGCGGTTGTTGCGGCCACTACGCATGGGGATTTGTTTGAGGACCTCAGCCCGAGCGTACATGTGCACAAGCGATTTGGCGAGGAAATCGCCGTGGATTATTATGTGAATAAGCCTGCCGAAGAGTGTAGCCTTGTTAAGGAGATGGTAGTTGAGGCTGGTTATCTTTCTGATTGGCGCCGTCTCAGCGCATTTCATTACCGCAGCCACAATGTTGGCGCAACTAGAGAGATTTACCGTTTAAGGCGTGGTGTTGAGCTTTGCGGAGTGATCGTGTATTGTTATCCGCCGCCGGCCTGTTCAGGTAGGCGCCTTGTTTTGCCCAAGATGTCGCTTAAAGGGCTGAACGTAGGTTTGAGTACAATCAGCCGCATTGTGATTCATCCGAAGTATCGTAGTATAGGTTTGGGTGCTAAACTGATTCGTGAGACTTTGCCGAGGGTTGGGACGCCTTGTGTGGAGATGATTGCGGTTATGGCGAAGTATAACCCGTTTGCTGAGAAGGCAGGAATGAAAAAGGTCTTGGAGCAGAAGCCGTCTGAAGAAGCGCTGCGAGTTGCAGACGTGCTTGCCAGCTTGGGTTTTGATCTGAAGCTTCTTGGCAGCCAGAAACATGTTGCCGAAACGCTGGGGCTTCTTAGTTTGGAGCAGCTCGGAGAGTTGAAAGAGGCTTTCATTAAGCATGGTCATCCTCGGTTCAGGAAGGAAATCGCGGCTACTCGCCACATGCTTTATGGCACTGCAGCGGTTTACGCTGAAGGCGTAAGAGGTGCCAGAGTAGACAGAATGGCGAAGCTGGTTAAGATTGTTGGGATGCTGCTGCAGACCAAGGTTTACTTGTTCTGGGGTAAGCGGCTTGAGGTTAAGTGTTCATGATATTCTATCGGTGGTTGAGTTGAGTAGTCTATTTTTATGCTTTTTCTTCTTTCAGTAACGTCAACATTTCGTCAACAGTTAAGATTTTTATTCCTCTGAATGTTCCCAGAGAAAGCAGGTGGTTATCTCCTGATATTATGCAGTCGGCTTTGCCGTCGAATGCCGTTCTTAGAATGATGTCGTCTGCAGGATCTGCCTTCACTACTTTGAACTTTGATTTTATTCGTGTGAACTTCGCGGTTTGATGCAAAGCTTCCAAGAACACTTTGATGTCGTACTCTTTCACGTATCTTCCAAATTTCCTGCGGCTGATTACGTCGATAAACTCAGAAACGATCTGGCTTGACAGGAGCAGTGTGAACTCGTTGGCTCTTGCTTTAAGCCAAAGTTCTCTCGGCTTGCCTTTCAGGATTAAACTGGATACTAGTACGTTTACGTCGAAGACCGCAATGTGCATAAGGTCACCAGTTATGCCTTTTCAGCTTTCGCTTTTCTGTATTGTTTTATCTCTTCTTCCACTTCGTCCTGCGTGAGTTCGCCGTACTTTGCTATTCTCTTGTCTATTCTTTTGTACATGGCTTCCAGTTCTTTGGTTATATCGGGCACTTCAAGCTTTTTCATGATTACTGCGTCTTGGTAGCCGTAAACTAGAAGCTTGGTTTTCGGTCCTATGCCCAGCTTCTTTCGTATGGTTTGGGGGATTACGACTTGTCCTTTTTCGCTGACTACTGTGATGTCTGCTTTTTCGTTTTTAGCCATAAACTCACCGTGTGTATTCTTACTTTCCTACCTTAAATAGTTATTTGCAGCTATCAGGGCAGTTGGACGGCTGAAAAAATAGGTAAACAGCCGACAAGGCTTCGGCAAATCGCCTGATCATTAGCGAGCATTAATATGCACACTCGGAGAAATGGCGAAGCTGACGAGACAGGTCAGAACGCTTACGCAGACGAAGGTTACTCGTTCTGATCAATGCAGCGCGTTCATGTTGATGTGTGAAAAGCCAATTTTAAGCCAGCAGCCTTTCACATGGAAAGTCAGTTATTCTGCACTGAAACGTGAAAACCGCTGTTTCTATGCTTGTTTTTTCACTTGCAGACGATTCAAAGCAAATTGTAGCGAATTGGGCTTAGTTTTTCTTCAAAAAGGAGAATGAGAAAAATGGATAAAATAAATTGCCTAGAACTAGAAGAAAAAATAAGAAAAGATAAGATTAAACAAAGAAGAAGAAAAAAGGAAAGTTGGCTAGGCCTGCTTGAAAGGTTAAATAACAACGGAAAATACGTCTGGGCTCCCCATAGTTATAGGAGGAAAAATCATAGGGGTGCGGAAAATTCGCCCCTTATAGTTTTTGGAGATGGAGTAATGAGTATTATAAAATTTTCAGTAGTCGAGTTTGCTGACATAGCGTCAACAATCAGGTATGACACTGTTCTACGCGATCATTTCCTTTCGCTTAAGGAAGTGGGCAAACTGTCAAAGCTTAAGATGTATCCGCCTACTGAGCAGCAGCTGGATAAGGCGATTCTCTGCTGGGTTGAGCGGCTCTACATCGCTAACTCTTTAGCCTTTGAGTATCAGTACGGCGATTTAGAGATAATCAGCATAAAACGATTAACTGAAAAAGATTTGGAAGGTCAACTGCTGAGGCGCGGAGAAATCTTGGAGAAACTTCGAGGCTTAAGGTATAACTTGTTCACTAATGCGGGACGAACCTTCTTAGGCGAGGATGATATGGCAAAGCTTTCCGCGCTCATACAGCTAATCCAAGACTATCGAGAAATGAAGATGGAGGGGTTCGTTTAGGATGCCTGAACCGAAGCTTTGTCCCAACTGCCCTTACATTTCCTTCATCCACATAATCAAAGCCAGCCAAGTCTGTTACACGCGCCGAAGAGAGGAGCTTACGCCTATGAAGCTTTGTCAGAAACTGCGTGCGTTCGCTCAGGAGCGCAACTGGAAATTCCAAACCTGCCCTTATTTCCCCGAAACAGAAACAATGGAGCGCTATCTCTATGCCAAGGCGAAATAAAGGTAAATTCTGGCCTCATGTGCGCGCGTTGATTTGGGAGAAAGCGCAGCAGCTTTACCAGGAAGACCAAGCAAAGGGCATGGGTGACGATTTTAAGGGTACAACCGCTACGAAAGCGGAACTCAGGGAAGACGGATACTTCTATCAAGCTAAGCTGATTGTTCTGCGGGATTTGTGGCTGGAAAAGAAAGGCTTGCCAAGCGTAGAAGAGGAGGAAGCTATGCGTGCCTGTAATAGTGAATGAAGACGAAGCTGGCGTACAGTATATGTGCGATGTTTGCGGTGTTGAAATTCAGAACCAGACGGAAGGCGCATATTGCCCTGCGTGTGGGCGGGTTTTCTGTTTA
>CAZXCX010000132.1:0-3371 GCA_964639375.1 uncultured Candidatus Bathyarchaeia archaeon | reverse complement strand
GCTTCCACCGTCAAGGGCTTGTTGGGCTGCTCGTGAGCCACTATCGCGTGCAGCACTTCGGAGCAAATTATAGCGCGTTCTTCTTCCGAGTATATCGGTGTCAAGCACTTTTCAATGAATTCTAAGGCTAGAAACGCACTGTACTTTTCATGGTCGTTTCTGATGACGACCATGCCTAAATCGTGGAAAATCGCGCCGAGAACCACCACGATTTCTGCGTCTTCGTTTTTCATGCCGTAATTCCTAACTATGCTGGGCTTAACCTGCCTATCCACAAGAATGCGCAGCAGCTTGAGCGCTAGGTTGGCGACGATTTTCACGTGTGTGGGACCGTGATCCGTGTAGCCCATCCTGTCGATGGCCATTACATTCGCACATTTCCAGAAACTCTGCAATTTCGCGTCTTCCTTGACCTTATCGATAACATGTTTTAGTTTGGCGTTATTGCGGAATGGTATGTTAAAAACATACGACATGTTAAATCAACCTCATTTGACATGCACATATTATCACTGTGAAAATTTAAGCTTAGCCAGCAATTATGGCACTGCGAATGACGTAGTTTCTTGCAGAAACGCTTCAATTTAGCTGCCTATCTCTGTCAATCTGGCGTTTTGAAATGAACATGCTTTTAAGGAAGCTAATCAATTCCTTTTCAAACGAAACCATGAGGTCTGTGTCTGGGCAAGAAAAAAGTGTTAAGCGAAGGCGAAATCAGCGAGCTGGTGTATCCTTCGCAAGGCGAAGTTTTAGGCGTAGTAGTGAAACTGCTCGGTTTCGATCGTATTCTGGTTAAGTGCCAAGATGGCAAAGAACGGCTCTGTCGCATTCGCGGCAAAATGAAAAGGCGCGTTTGGATTAGGGAAAGCGACATCGTTATTGTTTCGCCTTGGGATTTTCAAAGCGACAAACGCGGCGATGTGGTTTGGCGGTACACGCACGCGCAAGCTGACAACCTCCGCAGAAAAGGCATCCTCACCATATAGCATTTCTCGGTTTCCCTTTTTCATTTTTGAATGGGAAAAACATGAATTACCACGAAATTTTTGTTTAGCAGGTGAACTGCGTCTGACTGGTGGCTCAAGTGCTTTAAATATCGCGCATCTTATAGCATGGTGAGCGCTTATGTCCAAGAAAGCTCGCAAAAAACTTGCGCACAGAGAAAAAACCGTGGAAAGAAGAGACAAGATGCTCGTGCATGACTTCTCGTCTGAAAGAGCTACGGTAGAAGAGGTTTTTGACCAAGCCACGCTTATGGTGATTTACAGCTTCTTGAACAGTGGCGTGTTATACGAAGTCCACGGAGTCGTGAACGCAGGAAAAGAAGCCAGAGTCTACTGGGGCAAGAACAAGGAAGGTAAAGAGCTGGCCGTGAAAATTTACTTAACTGCTTCCGCCGAATTCAAGAAGGGTATGCTCAAGTACATTGAAGGCGATTACAGGTTCAAAGGCGTCAAGCGCGATACACGGTCGCTGATTTTTGCTTGGGCGCAGAAGGAATTCAGAAACTTAGAGCAGGCTTCCCGAGCTAAGGTGCGAGTGCCCAAACCCATCGCAGTTAGAAATAACGTGCTGGTGATGGAATTCATCGGAAAGGATGGCGTTAGTGCGCCGTCTTTAAAGGAGCAACTGCCCAGCAATCCTGAGAAAGTGTACAATACGCTGCTGACTTATTTGAGACGGCTTTACCGTAAGGCTGAGCTTGTCCACGGCGACTTAAGCGAGTACAACATAATGATGTGGAAAGGTAACCCGGTCATTTTTGACGTGTCGCAGGCGGTGCCGACATCGCATCCTATGGCCGAGTTTTTCCTGCGCAGGGACTTGGCGAACGTGAATAGGTTCTTTAGTCGGTTAGGCGTTAAGGTTCTTTCAGTTGACGAGGCTTACAAGCAGGTTGTTGGTTAAAAATGTCGAAGCCAAGCACGTTCGTTAGAGTTCCCAAAGAGCGGGTGGGCGTTTTAGTGGGTCCTGATGGAAAAGTGAAGCAGAAAATCGAGGAGAAGCTTATGGTTGTGCTTCAGATTGAAAGTGAATCTGGTGGTGTGACAATTGTGCTTTCAGAGAAGGCGAATGATCCTTCGTTGCTTTTTAGGGCTAAGGATGTGGTAACCGCCATTGGCAGGGGTTTTTCGCCTGAACAGGCGTTTCGCTTGCTCCGCAATGAAAATGACATTTTTGACTTCATAGATTTTCGCGTCGTTTTCGGGCGTTCTGAATCAGACATCAAACGCGTTAAAGGCCGAATCATCGGGGCGAACGGTAAAACGCGGCGGTTGATTGAGGAGTTGACTAATGCTAGCGTGGTTGTTTATGGGCATACAGTTGGTTTTATTGGCACTTTTGAGCAGGTTGACGCTGCGAGGAACGCGGTGCAGATGCTTATCGACGGAAGCCAGCACCACACGGTTTACAGGTATCTGCAGAGGAAACGCAGCGAGTTCAAAAAGCAAAGGCTGGAATTGTGGGAGAAACCACCAGACGAAAAATAGCTCAGAAGAGCCTTTACGAGTTCGTGTTTGTGCGCTGTTTGGCTGTGCGACTGATGTGCTCACGAGAGACTATAGCCCCCTTATTTAAAGACTGAAATACAGGTTGAACTTCCGATTCAGCAATGGGTCTGTAAAGGCGATAGGTTTATTGTAGAAAATTCAGTGAGACGTTAAGAAAGGTTTTTTCTGTAGGAAATGGCGGGCTCCCGCACTCAAGATCCAAATCATCCTAAGCGTCTTCGGGGCCAGAGTCGTCATTGCCCACCAAACAGAACTCTGCCTTTTCTGTCATTAAAACTTTAAGGTCAAGCATTCTACTGTAAACCCCTACTTTTTTGGGTTTCTTGTCGTTTCAATGTTCAGAAGTCGAAAGACGGAAATAACTCTCGCAAGAAAAGTTCTTGCACATTCTTGCTCCACATCGAAACACAAATCGGAAAACTGGACATTTCGACAATGGTAATGTTTGCGTATCCGAACTAATTTCTAAATAATCTCTTAAGAAATCATATTCTGGGTATGAACCTATTGCCCACTGGAAAAACGCTGCCTGATAAAAGAAAGCTTCACTCCACGAGTCGCTTTGAATCACTTTGGAGTAAAATTCAGAATCTGCTTACGGACTACTGCGAATTTAAGGACACCTGTCCTTACTTCAATCCCGACAATCACACATGTGCCAATAATGGAGGCTCACACTGCGGAAAATACCGTAAGCTCAAAGCAGAAAAAATTGAAGAGCGCAAACCTTGAAAATTTTGTGACTGCCATGAGACAAAAACAAGTTTCCTGTTTTCCACAGTCCAATTATGATTACAGTTCCTTTCCCATTAGAATAGCTGAGCAGCCTTTAACGTTCCAACTCTAAAACGCTTTTGG
>CAZXCX010000131.1:0-3384 GCA_964639375.1 uncultured Candidatus Bathyarchaeia archaeon | reverse complement strand
AAATAATGCTCACCTACAAAGACGGAAAAAGCGCGTTTATAGAATCTAACTGGCTAACGCCCTACAAAACACGGATGCTAACAGTCACTGGAAGCGACGCGATAATGAGACTGGATTACATGACACAAGAACTATGGATTGAAGAACCAAAAGAAAACTTGCAGCCGAGATATCAATGGCAGGAACCTTTAAAACTTGAGCTGCAGCATTTCGCAGATTGCATATTAGAAAAGAAGAAAGCCCTGATAAGTGGAGTTGACGGTTTAAAAGCCTTGCAAGTCGCTGAAGCTGCATTGCAATCTTCGGCGAAAAACAGAGCGATAAAACTGAGATAGCGACTTATATCCTTGTTTTATTGTTAACGTTTCAGACTGAAAGGTTTGCCTTCAAAGACTATTTTTTCTGGTATGCTGGCTTTCCATTTTTTCAAAAACGGCAGATCTTCGGCTTCTTTCCGCAATTCGTCGGGTAACATTTCGGGGATTTCGTCGCGTATCGGATACCATCGTAAACATTTGGGGCAAACGATTAGGCCTTCTACTATCTCTTCTTTTTCTTCAAAAACGTGAAGTTCAAGCGGATGATGCTTGTCTATGGGGCAAGCCAATATTTCCATTAACTGCTTTTTCATTCCACTTCACGCATTTACAGAATGCGGAATTAGTTATTAAGATTTGTCTGGGACGCGCGTGACATGTATGTCTAAAGCCACTTGGTACCAGTTTGGACCAGTGCTTCTGACAACACGAGAAAAAGGCAACTTGAAAGTCAAATCCAAACTGGCAAGCTTTTCAGCCACTTTTAGTTTAGTCTTCTCGGTCGGATTTTCAGTTTTCTCGGCATGTTCAAAATCGTAATAGTGTATCCAGCCCCCAGACGCCTTCAGCGCTAATACGGCAAAAGGCAAGTACTCGAAGGCTTTTTCGGGCAAAGGCATCAAAACCCGATCAGCAACTCGCTGTAATCGGTTGTTGATCATTGCCTTTGAGTCGCCCAATAATGGGATTACTTTATCGTAAACTCTGTTAAGTCGAATGTTCTCTTGCATGAACTGAATTGCCACTGGATTAACATCTATTGAAAACACTTTTGCTGAGTTTACCTGTTTGGCAATCATTATTGAAAAACAACCGACACCCGCAAACATGTTGACAACAGTTTCGTTTGGTTTCACTATTCCAGCGATACGCATTCTTTCATGTGAAAGCCTTGGAGAGAAATAGCATTTTTCTACATCGACAGAGAGCATGCATCCGTATTCCTTGTGAATGGTGCTTGTTTTGTTTTCGCCTGCCATGTGCATTAAGCGTCGAAGTCTAAAGTCACCTGCAACAGGGCTTGCTTGGACTAAAACGGTTTTCACGTTCTTGTGAATGTTCATTATTGCTTTTGCCACATTTTGAGCATTTTCAGGAGAAGCGTGGGACGATCTAATTATGGCAATGTTGCCAACGATGTCATAGGAAACGTAAGCTTCATCTGAATCCCCAGAAGAAAGAATACGTGAAAGGTTTTTTCGCAATCGTTTTCTCAATCTTCACCCTTCATAATTCAAAGGTCATTGGAAACATTTAAAAGCAAAATACTTTTCCTTTGTAGAAGAGGTTACTTCCGTGGAAAAAGCAGGAATTGTCTATGAATGTATAAGATGCGGCGCAAAGGTCCCGTCTGAAGAACTGGAACTCCGCGGCGGAGAAATAAAATGCACAGTCTGCGGCTATAGAATATTAAAGAAGGTAAAACCGCCAGTAGTCAAACGTGTGCAAGCCAAATAAAGAGAGGTTAAATGAACCTCAAGATTCATGAGTTAAATGACGCATTTTGCTTTGATGGCAACTTTAGAAAAGTTCTTTGTCTCCAATCTTGCGTAGAGCTTTTCCTCGAAGCTTTATCGGTTCGCCAATAATCTCTTCGGGGGCTTTATCGGTAGTTTTGCGTTTCACGGTTTCTCCGCAGATTCCTCTCGGCAGCAAACGTCTCTTGACGCAGATGGCATATGTACAGTTCGCAACGTTACACGTCTCTTCGGTCCATCTGCACCATACAGCGTCACGGCGGTGGAAAGCAGCGTTTTTGGCGCATTTAAAATATTGACATACGGGAGAACAAGCTTTTGTTTGAGTCAATAGATACACCTCTATTGTTTTTCATAAAAATTCAATGTTGCGATGCATTCCCAAAAAGTGTATTTCTCTCGGAAGCCATATAAACTTTTTTATTTCAGACTCATGATTAAACATTTAACTTTCATTTTTAGCAGGCTTGACTCGTTTCCTTCTGTAAATTTCTAGAGAGAGAAACAGGATTATCGCCGCAAAAATTATGATAAAAGTTGCCAGCACACTGCTCTCAATTAGGAACGGCCCTATGAGGATGTACTTGGCCATTTTGATCTGTATTGCTGTCGGTTCCTCGATTTGGAGGTTCACTGCTTCATAGGAGTTCTCCATCCCTGTGGGATAGGCGATTATTTGCATGTTGCCGCCAATCACGTTGCTAAATGTTGTGGTTCCATCGGTCTGCGTCGTGGCTGACCGAGTTCCTATTCCTGGTCCATTGAGCTGGACGTTTACGTTAGGAATTGGCTGCGCGAAATAGTCAACAACTGTTACCCATACCTGAATGTTGTAGAGACTGCAACGAATTTCGCGTTGTGTGTCGCTGAAAACTTCAATAATGGTTTCATTCAACAAAATGTTGTCTGTGTAAACTCGTAGCTTGTACTTTCCGAATGTAACTTCCACAGCAACTGTCCCAGAACTGTCAGTTACGGCTCCGTAGAATAAGCCACTTGTTACTTCAAACATTTCTACACGTGCACCAGGAATCGCTGCCATATTGTAATCAAGTACTGTGATGGTCAGAGTTCGGCTTGGGCACAATATTAGTACTTCAGAGATTGGCTGCACTGGGAGGCTGCTAACAGTGTTGTTACCCATGTTGAAAACTACGCCGTAAATAGAAGCGTTGATGGTGTAACCTATTCCCGTGAGAGTAGAGTTCAAAGTAAAAGTTCCTGGAAGACCTGTTTGGCCCGATGCGCTGCCGGTTTTTGATAGGCTTTCTTTCGTTGTAACGTATTGGTATGTGATGGCTAGATTAACGAAGGGTATTAAATTCCCGTTTTTATCTTGGACAGTTATTTTAAGATTAGTCAACTCACACGGTAAATCGAGCGCGCTTTCTCCAGTTATAGACGCATTTATTTCGCCGACTTTCACATCATTCCAAAATGCGTCTATAGTATGATTGCCCCTTTCAAGGTTCAAACTGGCTATTCCATCATTTCCGCTTGTACCGTTGTATATCGTGTTTGTCGCTTGGTCAATGGCTTCAACCACTATTTGAGGCACAACATCGCCTGCCAAGTTTAAAGTTCGGACC
>CAZXCX010000130.1:0-3406 GCA_964639375.1 uncultured Candidatus Bathyarchaeia archaeon | reverse complement strand
AGGAGTGGGTTGCCACAGACATGCGCCAAGTCACAGTCGGCGGCATCGCGTACCAGGCGAAGATTGCGGTGTGGAGTTTAGAAGGTTATCAGGTGGTCGGCTAAGATGATGCGCACAATCGAAGTCCTAATAGTCATAATAATCATTACGGGCGCGTTTATAGCTGCGTCTTTCTTTGCTGTTTTGCCGTGGCCAAGGCAGGTTTCGCCCGTGAACCTTAGGCGCCTATCGTTTACGACGTTGGAGATGTTGGATTCAAACTATGACTTGAGCAGAGCCGCTTTTGAGACGGAAAACTACACGATTTGGGGTGGACTGCAAATCGCGCTTTCAGCTTCGCTGCCGCCTAACATCATATACAACTTGACTGTTTACGAGGTAACTGGGGAAACTACGCAACTTTACACTTTCATTGATTCAATGTCGAACGCGGAGAGCCTAGGCGTAACCTCAGATGCTTCCTCGTATATGGTGGCTTCTTCAAACGTGACTTTTAACGTGGTTCCTGAAAAAATCGGCGAGCACAGCGGCGGAGGAACACTGTACATACTGAACTGCAGCGACGCTCCTGGGTGGTGGATTACAGGCTACACCGCTCAAGGCTTGGCAAACGACCTCTACAATTTGCTATCGCCATATTTCTCTAATACAATAATGGTGCAAAATACAGCAGAATTGGGAAAAATACTTGATGGAACATCGCTTCACGGAGAAACGTTGCAAAACGCCGTAGTCATAAACACATGTGGAGAAGCAGTACCTATTCCTTCCAACTATGCAGACATGTACCCTCAAAACACGTACGCCGAGTACTTTTACCAATTAGGCAAAAGAGTCCTTCAGTACAACTGGACATGGACGAGTATAGTAGGCTGGCCTTTCTACTACGTTAGTAACATTAACAAATTTTCAAGCTACGATAACGGCTGGGGAATTTATGGAATGCGACAAACCGGTAACCCTGGTCTAAACGCATTCCTGCAAGGGCTGGACAATCGGTCGTCATATGTCCCTGGGAGTAGTTCAACAAGCAGTCCTGGAGTGGTATATTTATCAAGCCAAGCCATAGACAGTAGCAACTATTACGGCATTTATCCGTCGCCATACCAAACGTCCACAAGAGCACTACCAACATCAATTACTACCGACTATCACCTAGATGTAACGACTTGCGTCTTTAACCCAGTTGGGAGTTCGATTCCAGCCGCTGTGTACAGACACAAAGTAACGATAGGCGGCACAACTCAATACCAAGGTGGATTTTACGCCATCGGTCTAACTCGAACACCCGATATCAGGCTCACCGCTTTAGGTCTTTTAGCTGACTATAGGCCTAGGCTCTATCGTTCTGAGTATACTGCTAATGGCACTTCTAGAATTGTTGTTCTGCAGCTTGGGTTAGTGGGAGGCGTGTAAAAGTGAATAATAGGGGGCAGTTTTCAATTATCGCCGCTTTGCTTGTCGCGGTGGTTCTTATAGCTGCAGTAATGACAACCTACTCGGCAATACGCTACAGCCCACTTCAAGAGCAACCTCAAGTTCTGAGTGCAATAGATGAAATCAACCTGGCGCTGAAACAGATTTTAGGCTTCACCGTAGGCTATTACGGGTCGGTCTTGAAAGTCACAGGCAACTCATCCTACGCTCGAACCCTCGCCACAAATTATCTGAGCAGCGGTTTAAACAACATAGCCGACATAAGACCAGAATGGGGGCCCTCATTCAACGTGACCAAATTAGCGTTAACAACAAACTGGTTTACAAACACAAGCTATAGCACAGGGAACGTCACCGTCAAATACGACTTGACAGGCATAGGCGTTTACGGCATAAGCTACTCAGCTTCATCCCGATTAGATGTAATCGTATCAGACTCCAACTCGACAAGTGAAGCGCGCCTAACAATATTGAAAGATGAGGATGAACCGCTGATTAACCTTGGAAGCCACAACTTCGATTTTTACCGCTACATTTACGAAAACTCAACATGGGAATTAATCAACCCAACGAACATAACTTCATACGCGGACGGCACGTATTTAATAGACTTGCCTTCGGAAGTACCTGGCGATTCTTACGTGCTTCAAGTGGAGGATACACGAGGAATAATCGTCACGGCTGCATCATTCAGCCGCTACACCGCCACACTGACATGGGATGGAAATTACTCTACAATCCCAAATGAAAAAATCGTCGTAGAAATGCTGCAGAACGGCACACTGAGGTGGCTTGGTCAAAACCTGAATTTAACCGAGTCGGCAAAGCCAATTCCACCTGTACCCGTCAAAGCCATACACATCACTCAAACAATAAACGGTGTCGACCAAGAAGTGCCGTTTCAAATCGAAGATTGGGCATCTGAATATAGCATTCCGTTAGGTCTCACTAGTAATACTACGGTATTTAGCAATAGGCAGATGATTGTTTTTCAAATGAACAGTAAAGTATCAAAATTCACGATATGGTGGAATGGAAGCAACGATGCAGTTCAAACATCTTTAGCGTATACTAACACTTCCTTCAGTGATAACCTCTCTACCCAAACATTGAATAATGGCAGACAGACCCTTCAATTCTCGGCTAGCGGTTTCACCTTAACATCAAAGGTAGGAAGCACAACAAGCACGGCAAAATTAATGCGCATAAACATGGAAAACGACACCACACCTCCTGAATTAGCATTCGTCATATACAATGGTGTAGTCAGAGACATTGTACAGGGAGAAGCCGAATGGTCAGGCGGCGCTTACAACTGTCCAAACGTCTATTCAAATATCGTAATTACCCTCCCCGCTAACGTAACCTACTATACTTATCAACTAAGGTTAATGTTCATAAATTCAGCAGCACAACAAAGAACGATCACTGATTTATGCCCGATACAGTTATCAACTGACCGTACTTCAATCCAGACAATGACTGAGAACGGAACGGCAAGTGGCTTTCCAACCGTTACAAACGGCACCGGCACATTCTCCAACTACACGATTGGCAGTTGGACAGCGCATCATTGGAGCCAGATAATCACGGGCACGAAGGGCGCTGGAATAATGTTCAGTGACACCGCAAACCAGAGACTCTACGCTTTTGATTCGACAGCTCCTGGAACCGCCACAGGCGCACTAAAAGCGAGCACGACGGGCAATGGACTAATACAATTTGTCCCCGTGACGCTAAGGCAAGTTCAATTCACCTATGCAATGGACATAACTTGGCATGGCGCAGTAGTCACTTTTGACAATACAACGCCCATATACACAACGGCTGGCACTCCGACTGGCTTGTGGATCACTGTTGAGTATCCGCCAACAATCACGGTGACCGCGGAAAGCTAAACCACCCTAAATTTCAGCCACCTACTCCACGCTTCCCTTCAAAACTATTTAAAGTATATAAAAGGGGGCTA
>CAZXCX010000129.1:0-3410 GCA_964639375.1 uncultured Candidatus Bathyarchaeia archaeon | reverse complement strand
GAAGGGCCAAATTTTCTCTCTCAGAAGATTTTGCAGTTGCGTTCCCCTTCTAATTGAGTCGTCTACTAGAATTATGCGCTTATTCTTTATGATCTGAGGGTTAGGGACCTGTTTGTATTTTGCGATAAGCTCTCGTCTGCGTTGCACAGGTGGAATGTAACTTCTTCCCCACCCTGGCGTGTATTTGATTAGTGGACGCCTAAGGGGAACAATTAAATCCAGAACCAAGTTTATTCTTGCTTCGAGTTCTTCTAGGCCAATTTTGCCTTGGTTGAATTCTGAAAGGTGCTTTTGGACTTTTTCCTTGGCCAGTTCGATTTTTCTTTTGACGTATCCAACTGAGTGGGGAAGCCCAGAATCAGCGATACCCAAAACCAAATCGGCTTTTACCTCGTCATTCTCAGCCAAAAAACCGCCACACCGTTCCCTAACGATTTCGGAGTTTATGCCATAAAAGTCTGAAGCTGGAAAACCTGAGTAAACATGAAGAAAAGGGCAGAACCTCTTTTTGCCATGAGTAGGTATCCTCGTCTTCAACCCGTTTTCTTTAAATGAGACGATTTCACGATAATCAAGAAACTTGGCAATCTCGTACCCCAAGTTTGGGAAAGATGTAGTCTCAGAAGCAACTGCCCAGCTTTGTTTCTTTGACCCAACTACTAAAGGAAACGTATCTCCGCTTGCGTATATGGCTCCATCATTTTCCGAAAGTAAAAGCAAAGATATTGACCCTGCAATCTTCTCGTACATCTTCTCTATGCCGTCAGCTATACTGTTTCCAGTACATATCAGCTCACCAACAATCTCAGTCTGGTTAAGAATGTTTGTGCTCGTCTTTTGCCTTGACTTTTTGAAGGTCGCTCCTTTTTCGACCAGTTCGGAGTACAACTCTTTCGAATTCTTTATCAAACCAATGGTGCAGAGGGCAAAATTGCCTATTTTTGTCTCGAATTTTATTGGTTGCTCCTCTTTTATGTCGCTGATGACGCCTATACCTAATTTGCCTTTCAGTTTCCCATAGTTTTTGCCGAATTTTGACTTGAATTGACTATTGCTAATATCATGAGAAATGATTTCTATATCACCATCAAGTAAAGCCAGCCCTCCGACTTCGGTTCCAAGATGGGTAGTATAGTCGGTTCCGAAAAACAGGTCACTTGCGCAATTATCCTTAGAGGCTACTCCAAATAGACCGCCCAACATAGGCTATTCACTCGCATTTCTTGGTCGCAGTTATAGCCTAAAAAGTTTACTCTGCATCAAAGTAGCGCGCACCGCTATGAAACATTTTTATTCTTTCGTGCATCGAGGCGCGCCGCAAGTTGATTTTAGGTAGCTATGGGGTGCGTTTTCTTCTGTAAACTAGCCCTCCAGCTATCGTTGCTACAATCAATGCTGAAAGAATTGTGAGAGATGGGAACTCCGGCATTTCTGGTGTGGGAGTTGGTGAGGGACTTGGTGAAGGAGTTGTCAGCGCTACGTTTTGCGATATGGTAAAATAGATAGTGCCAGAGCTAAACTGAACAACTTCTGAAGCTCCGGCGTTGAAGGACGTATCCGACGCGTAAACAATTATGTTATGCGGGCCATCAGACAATGTGGGCAGAGTTGTGTTTCCAGATATTGTGACGTTCCATCCATTGTCAAGGCTATAACCCATCCAAGAAGTTAGCCTGTTCACAGTGAAAACTAAATGAACACTGTCTGGGTCGTAAATTTTGTTGTTTTCTGGAGACAAAACTGAAATGGTTGGGGGCGTGCTATCCGTCCTTAATGTAACCATGACTGAAATGGCGTCATATCCGCTTAGAATCATACCGTAACTTTCTTGGACGCCTACCATCCGGAAACTGTAAGGGCTTGGTTGAATGATAGAATACGTTCTAGTAAAATGCAGATTGTCTTCTGTTAGCGCGTCGTAGGTTTGGTTCCATTGCATGTTGCCAGCTGAATCAGTTATAATTAAGCATGCACGGTCGCCAGTCATCGCGTAACCTCCGTCACTGGTCTGCACCACTGAATAGGCCCCAAGGTTTCCGTAGGTTTGATTCCATTGCACCGTTCCAGACGAATCAGTCTTAACTAACCAAGCTGCGTATAGACCTGTGCTGTTGGTCATGGTCCAGCCTGCTATGGCGTAACCTTCATCGATTGTCTGAATCACAGATTCTCCATTGGCACGATCACTTGGTCCAGCGTATGTTTGGTTCCATTGTACTCGACCAAAAGAGTCAATTTTTACGATGCCGAAGGCATTAGAATGCGCTGTTGCTAAAGCGAATCCGCCATCGCTTGTTTGGCTCAGAGAATTCGCTGCCTGCCCAGGGTAAATTTCGTTCCAATCCATGTTACCATACGCGTCAGTCTTAACAAGCCAAGTGCTTTGACTCGATGCATTAAATGCGTTTGTGTAGCCAGCTAGAACGTATCCTCCGTCGCTCGTCTGGACGACGCAATTAGCCATGTCATCTTGCAGTCCGCCATACGTCATATTCCACTGTGCAACGCCAGTCTCATCCGTCTTAACAAGCCACATGTCATATCCTCCTTCACCTGAAGAGTTGGTGTAACCTGCCAGAGCGTAGCCTCCATCGATTGTTTGAATCACACATTTTGCACCGTCGTCTTGTGGTCCCCCAAACGTCGTGTCCCATTGCACTACGTCATAGGTCAATGGTCTTGGAAGCCCCTCTAGTGAGGCACTGTGAAGGGTGGTTTTAATCAGCCACATATCAGAGCCTCCGGCGCCATACGAATCTGTGTAGCCTGCCAATGCATATCCGCCTTCACTCGCTTGTACTATTGAATAAAGCAGATCGTCTTGTGGTCCGCCGAGGGATTTCGTACCCGCTGACTCGGGCGCGTAGCCTTTAACTGGCATACGAGAACAAGAGAAAGCTGTCACCCCTATAATTAGGAGAACGCTAACAAGAATCCTGCAAATTTTTCCCGTCATACCTATCCCTTCAAATGAGTTCCACTATTGCTTGGTAGTAAACTCGCCCATCACCATATTCGTGTGTGAAAGCAAATACTTCACCTGAACTCAAAGCGGATTTCACCGAGCCCCCCTTGAATTTCATTACTTACTATTGAGCTTGTTTCGGGATAAAAGGGTTTTTGTAAAGGTTTCTTGACTAAACACGCGTTTTCTTAGTCAAGGTTTCTTGACAGACAAGCTTACTAGTTGTCTTTCGCAAAATAGTGGTAGGTGATTCTCAGAATAAAGGGCAGCCATAGCGTAGCTGTTTCTGGAGTTGCAAAGCTGGAGTTCGAGTTCATAAGTCAAGTCTGAAAAAAGTCGAGAATTTTGGCTCTCCGCCTGCTAGGACGGTTGTCGGTTTGGTTTATGTTTCTCGGAGTACTTTAGGCACGTATGCACATGCTGGGTCGCTTTCGAAGAGGTCTCC
>CAZXCX010000128.1:0-3437 GCA_964639375.1 uncultured Candidatus Bathyarchaeia archaeon | reverse complement strand
GGTGGTCGGCTAAGATGATGCGTACAATCGAAGTCCTAATAGTCATAATCATCATTACGGGCGCGTTTATAGCTGCGTCTTTCTTTGCTGTTTTGCCGTGGCCAAGGCAGGTTTCGCCCGTGAACCTTAGGCGCCTATCGTTTACGACGTTGGAGATGTTGGATTCAAACTATGACTTGAGCAGAGCCGCTTTTGAGACGGAAAACTACACGATTTGGGGTGGACTGCAAATCGCGCTTTCAGCTTCGCTGCCGCCTAACATCATATACAACTTGACTGTTTACGAGGTAACTGGGGAAACTACGCAACTTTACACTTTCATTGATTCAATGTCGAACGCGGAGAGCCTAGGCGTAACCTCAGATGCTTCCTCGTATATGGTGGCTTCTTCAAACGTGACTTTTAACGTGGTTCCTGAAAAGATTGGCGAGCACAGCGGCGGAGGAGGAACACTATATATACTTAACTGCAGCGACGCGCCCGGTTGGTGGATCACAGGCTACACCGCTCAAAGCTTGGCGCAAGATCTCTACAATTTGCTATCGCCATATTTCTCTAATACAATAATGGTGCAAAACACAGCGCAACTAGGACAGATATTAGGTAACACTTCGTTACAAGGCGAAACAGTTCAGAACGCAGTAGTTATAAATACTTGTGGAGAAGCGGTACCTATACCAACTGCTTATTGTACAACACCCTATTCCAATGATGGGTATGCTTACTACAATTGGTTCTTGGGTCAAAGGGTTCGTCAGTATAATTGGACATGGGCTAGTATAGTAGGGTACCCCTTCTATTATGTTTCAAATATTGGATACTTTACTGGTCAAAACGATTGGGGTATTTATGGAATGAAGGCTGTCTATGCTGCTGGGCTTAACTCTTTTTTGAGAGGTTTAAATGGCCAAGGCTATGTTACTGACACCATCGGGTGGATAACAAGCGAATTAACAAGTGTACCCCTTTCAACGGATGCCATTTACTACTCTAATTACTACGGCATTTATCCTGCCCCCTATCAAACTGCAACAAGAGCCCTGCCTGTTGGGATAACTAGCGCGTACAACTTGGCGGTGACGACTTCTCTTTTTGATCCTGTTAGCGGTTACAGAGCTGGGGCTGTCTACAGAAATAACGTTTCTGGCGGTTTTCTCGCGTTGGGTCTAACTCGAACACCCGATATCAGGCTCACCGCTTTAGGTCTTTTAGCTGACTATAAGCCTAGGCTCTATCGTTCTGAGTATACTGCTAAGGGCACTTCTAGAATTGTTGTTCTGCAGCTCGGATTAGTGGGAGGCGCGTAAAAGTGAATAATAGGGGTCAGTTTTCAATTATCGCCGCTTTGCTTGTCGCGGTGGTTCTGATAGCCGCAGTAATGACAACCTACTCGGCAATACGCTACAGCTCACTTGAAGAGCAACCTCAAGTTCTGAGCGCAATAGACGAAACTAACTTGGCGCTGAAACAGATTTTAGGCTTCACCGTAGGCTATTACGGGTCGGTCTTGAAAGTCACAGGCAACTCATCCTACGCTCGAACCCTCGCCACAAACTATCTGAGCAGCGGTTTAGACAACATAGCCGACATAAGACCAGAATGGGGGCCATCGTTCAACGTGACCACATTAGCATTAACAACAAACTGGTTTACAAACACAAGTTATAGTACAGGAAACGTAACGGTAAAATACGACTTGACAGGCTTAGGCGTTTACGGCATAAGCTACTCAGCTTCATCCCGATTAGACGTGACTGTATCAGACTCCAACTCGACAAGTCAAGCGAGACTAACAATAATGAAAGACGGAGATGAACCGCTTATTAACCTTGGAAGCCACAACTTCGATTTTTACCGCTACATTTACGAAAACTCAACGTGGAAGTTAATCAATCCAACGAACATAACGTCATACGCGGACGGCACGTATTTAATAGAGTTGCCTTCGGGAGTACCTGGCGATTCCTACGTGCTTCAAGTGGAAGATACACGAGGAATAATCGTCACGGCTTCATCATTTAGCCGCTACACCGCCACAATAGAATGGAACGGAAATTACTCTACAATTCCAAATGAGAACATCGTTGTAGAGCTGCTGCAGAACGGGACTATGAGATGGCTGGGGCAAAACTTGAACTTAACTGAGGCGGCTAAACCAATTCCACCTGTACCCGTAAAAGCTATCCACGTCAGTCAAACAATAAACGGTGTCGAGCAAGAAGTTCCGTTCCAAATCGAAGATTGGGCATCAGAATATAGAATTCCGTTAGGTCTAACCAGTAATACTACGGTATTCAGCAATAGACAGATGATCGTTTTTCTCGTGAACAGCAAGGTATCAAAATTCACCATATGGTGGAATGGAAGCGATGACGCAACTCAGACACCAATGGCATACACAAACAGGTACTTTACCGATAATCCATCTGGAGGAACGCTAAGCAATGGCAGACTGACTCTCCAATTTGGAAGCGGTTTCACCGTGACGTCAAGAGTGGTCGGCACAAGTACTACGAGCACTACAAATTTCATGCGCATAAATACGGAAGCCAGCACTTACGGAGCAGGATTAGCCTATGTCATATACAATAGCCCAGTCAGAGACATTGTGCAACAAGAAGCAGAATGGGGCACTTCTAGTGGAGGTGGAGGCGCTTACAATTGTCCAAACCTCTATGCGAACATCGTGCTCACTCTGCCGGCTAACGTAACTTACTACACTTATCAACTACGGTTAATGTTCATAAATTCAGCGCAACCAAGAAGCATCACAGACTTATGTCCCATACAGGTGTCAACCACACTTGGTTCAATTCAGACAATGACTGAGAACGGAACAGCAAGCGGCGTCCCTATCGTCACAAACGGTACAGGCAAATTCTATAACTATACAGCAGGCGGTTGGACGGCGCATCATTGGAGTCAATTAATCTCCGGTTCAATGGGCGCTGGAATAATGTTTACTGACAACTTCAACCAGAAACTTTACGCCTTTGACCTATATGCCACAGCTGTAACTGGCTCCCTTACTGTCAGCACAACAACCAGAACAATTGAGCTGTCTCCCGTCACACAATCGTTAGGTCAGGTTTCTAGCTTTCCCAATTCTTATGACATAACTTGGAGAGGTGCCGTGGTGACGTTTGACAACACAACGCCCATATACACAAAAGCTGGCACTCCGACTGGCTTGTGGATCACTGTTGAGTATCCGCCGACAATCACGGTGACCGCGGAAAGCTAAACTGCACCCTTTCTTGTTCGGTTTTCGAATTATTTAGAATGTATATTCCCACTTCATACAAGTTAAATACAAAATACATACTTTCACTAAACAAACAGAAGGTATGAGAAAAAATGTCAACCCGAAAACTCTTCCGCTCCAAAAAAGCAATATCGCCAATATTAGCCACGTTGCTTCTCATAGTCATCGCCGT
>CAZXCX010000127.1:0-3445 GCA_964639375.1 uncultured Candidatus Bathyarchaeia archaeon | reverse complement strand
TATAGTTTCTTTATATAAGGGGGGTATAGTCTTTTCCGAGCACTAGTACACAAGGGCTAGATTTCGATTATTTTCGCTGCGCGCTTCTCCGTGTCCAGCAAAGCCATGGTGGATTTGCCGCTTAAGTACCCGCAAACTTCTCCAGGATTCACGACTAGGGTTTTTCCTTTCTTGCTGACGCCTGTTGCGTGTGCATGTCCATGAATTATGGCGTCGAAGCTTTCGCAGTTGATTAGCGCGTTCAGGAGTTCTGTCTCGTCTCCGTGGAGCAAGGCTATTTTGAACCCGTTCGCATCGATTTCGGCAAACCTGCCTCGTATTTCGCAGTTTTCGGTTTCGCTGAACCGTTTTTTTAGGAATTCATGGTCCCCGTCGTTGTTGCCGAAAACGCCTATGAGCTTTGCGTTTAATGCTTTGAATTTTGGGATGACAAAAGGCGCAACGTAGTCTCCTGCATGGAGAACGAGGTCGACTTTTTCTTTGTTAAGTTTTTTTATGGCTTTTTCTATCATTGGCATGTTGTCGTGGGTGTCGGAGATTAAGCCTATTAGCATTTTGTTTCACTGGTTTGATTTTCTCTTGGCGGGAATAAAGGCTTTCTGTGTGGGCTGGATAGAGAAGTGTTATAGAATATTCCAATACCGTAATATTCAGACTTGCGAAACAGGACTTAAAATACTCTGCATCTAACTCAGTTATAGAAAATAATTCTAAAAGAGGAACATAGAAGTGAACTCGGGGATAACGGACACAACACCCAAAAGAAGAGACAAACTCTGTATAATAGCTGAAATTTTGGAAATCGCGAAAGAAGGATCCCTGAAAACTCAAATCATGTACAAGGCAAACCTAAGTTTCACCCAACTTAATGATTACCTCAAGTTTATGTTGAAAACCACCCTGCTAAAAAAGTTCGCAAAGAGAGGAAAAGATGTGTACGCGGCAACTGAAAAAGGCATAGACTTCCTGCAACGGCACTGCGAATTAACGGAGTTACTGAAAGAGAACGAAAACGGTAAAAACGGCGTTAAGATTCCACCTCAAAAGCTGCTTAAAAATAATTAACGTTTTTCCTTTTATGGCGTATGCTTATTATTGGCGAAATCAATGTTAAAAGGTAAAAGCGCGAATTTGAAACATTTGGGTTTTGATTAGTCTTTTGCTGTTTTGATGTAGGTTCTGACTTTTTTTCTCAACGTTGGGAATTCGTCCAGCATGGCTTTCACAACTTGCCAGCGGATTTCTTCTTTTTCACGGTAATTCTTCATCTTTGTTTTTCCGTCCTGACAGCCAAATCTTATGTCAGCCTATACAATATAAGTCTTTTTCCCAAAACAGAATACCTGCCTTAAACGCAAAAGAAAGGAGAAAACATTGGATGCCTACCATGTTAACTCTCTTCTCCCGCAACTCCACAACAGCCACTGCGATAACTATGGCATATCAAACACGCGCACTTATGAAAACGACTTCTCATCAATTTCCTCTAACTAATATTGTTATGCCCTTGGTTACCGGAGCAGTCATTTCCTGAAAATTCAAGGCAATAGTATACGTGAAGGTCCCAGCGCTGTCTGGAGACACAAGGTCAATAAAGACTATAGTCGTTCCTGAAGGTACATCTCCAATGTTTATTACATTGCCATTAATTTCATATGTGGAAGATTGCACTGCAAAATCTGCGAAGAGGCCTTCTGTTGTGATGTATGCTCCGTGTGCAGTGGATTCTGTCGGGTTGCTTATTGTAAAGCTTACGCTTATTGGCGTGTTCATTCTGATTTGGCTGGGCGCGGAGACGCTTAGAATGAGTGCGGGAGTGGGCGTTGGTGTAGGTGTTGCAGTTGGAGATGGAGTGTCTGTTGGTGATGGTGACGTAGAAGCTGTAGGCGATGGGGAAGGTGAAATCGTAGGTGTTGGAGAGGCAGTGGGGTTTGGCTCAGCGATGTTGGTAAGCGTATTGGCAAAGAAGTAGAAAATTCCGCCTGCAAGAAAAAGAATTCCTATCAAGAAACCGATTTTGGCTATGGTAGCGCCTCGTCTTGTTTCTTTGCGGAAAGTTTCCTTTATTCTGAAGGCCAGATACAGTATGGCGCTCATTGTGATCTGAACTCAGCTGCATTTATGGGGCTTCTTGGACAAACTTGCTGCGGCAAGAATAGTTGAGCACACGCTTCAAACAGTGTACCGTGGCAATCACACAAGGGAAGTTCACTTGCCCATAGTTTCCCTCAAGTATGTGTATAAAGATTATGAATTCTCTCGGTATCTCAAATCAATCGTTTACTTGTTGGTGTGTAGAAGACAAGTGCTAAACTTGCGTTTTTGGACACGGGCGGTTCGCCATCTGGAATATTGTTTCTTCGGGAATACGCGCTTTATTAGTTGGCATGCATACTTTGTCGTGAGAAAGGAGAAAGGCTTCGAGGCTGAGTTACAGGATGAAGTTTCCTAAGCGCTTCAGAATAAGCTATCTGGCGTTTATTGTACCGTTTGTTCTGGCTTTTCTCTCGTGGCTGTACTTTCCAGCCGTGGCCATGTGGATCATGACGCACGTTTTCGGTTACGTAGCGGTGGAGCAGGCGGCCAGCGCGGTTTGGGCTGGGACTATAAGGTTCTTTTATAGCTGGTACACGTTTGTGGCGATTGGCGTGGCGGGTACATGGGTGATTGCCGCGGTGCTGGCGAGGAGAAAGCACGTGAGTGGTAAGCACGCGTTTTATCCTATGGTTAGTTTTGTGGTTCCAGCGTTTAATCAGGAGAAGAACGTTGCCGGTTGCGTGGCAAGCCTGTTCAGCTGCGCTGCAAAGTATGAGGGCTTGTGCGAGATTATAGTGGTTGATGACGGTAGTAGCGATTTCACGTATGAGGTGGCGTGGTCTGCGGTGCAGCTCGGGCGTGCTGGTAATCCTCGTGTTAGGGGGAAGGTAGTGCGGCACAGTGCAAATTTGGGCAAGATTGAAGCGTTGAGGACTGGAATGAACAAGGCACTGGGCGGCTTAATAGCAATTGTGGATGCTGATTCTGAATGGGCGTCAGACACGTTGGTTGGGCTTGTGGATTATAAATTGTCGAATGGGAAGCGGGCTGTTACTGGCTATGCGCATCCGAAGGGGCAGGGTAGCGAAAGCAATTTGTACGTGACTTTGCAGCGGTTGGAGTACAGCCAAGGCCTTGGTGTTGGGCGTTGCGCTCAGGGCTTAGGCGATAACGTGCTGGTGGTCTCTGGCGCGATTGGGGTTTATGATGCGGATTTGTTGCGTGAGGTGCTGGCGGAGCGGAATATTCGGAGCGTTACTGAAGATTTTGAGATTACATTGGAGATGCATAAGAAGGACGCGAAGGTGGGCTATGTGAGCACTGTACAGAGCCGTACGGTGGCGCCTTCCCGTCTCAGCGCGTTGTGGAATCAGCGGCTGCGGTGGTTCACGGGGTGGCTTCATAATAC
>CAZXCX010000126.1:0-3470 GCA_964639375.1 uncultured Candidatus Bathyarchaeia archaeon | reverse complement strand
ACTGGCAACGGTTCGCAGAAACCCTGCGCGAAATAGCCTACGACAAAACCGTAATAATCGAGTCTATGGAACACGTGAAAGAGAGCCTACAAAAACTACGGCAGCTGCTGGCTTAACTGTCGAGAAGCGGCAACTCCAACTCCATAAAGTCTTCGGCTACCTGCGTGTTTTTGAAAAACTTTTGTGCTTGTTCCAAAAGAAGCTGTGCATCAGGGTATCTGGCGCTGATATGCGTTAAAACTAACTTCTTCGCTTTCGCTTTCTTAGCCTCTTTCGCCGCTTGACCAGGGGTTGAGTGCCCATCTACCTCGGCTTTTTCGCTAAGCGTGTCGTCAAAAGTGGCTTCGTGAATAACCAAGTCCGCGCTAGCTGCGAATTTTGCAAAACCTTTGAATGGTCTCGTATCGCCCGTGTAAACGATTTTTCGTCCCTGTCTCCGCGAACCCATGACATCGTCAGGGCTTACAACTCGCCCGTCTGGCAGCTTAATCCTGTCACCATGTTGAAGTCTTGACCACAACTCGCCTTCAGGAACATCTAAAGCTCTGGCTTTTTCGGGATAAAATTTTCCCGGACGGGCTTTTTCAACAAAAGCGTATGCCAGACCTAAAACCACATGGTTTGACCTTGCGGCTTCAACAATGTAGTCCTTTTCTTCGCATATAACGCCAGCATCGTAAATCTCATGGATTTCAACTGGAAATGTCAAACCGAACTGCAAGCTTTCTCTGGCGCATTCTAAAAATTGTTTCACGCCCTCTGGACCGTAAATCTCAATTTTCTTTTGCCTGTCCATCAAAGCCATGGTCTGCAGCAGCCCAGGCAGACCCAGAACGTGGTCGCCGTGCATGTGCGAAATGAATATTTTCGTTTTTTTGTGGAACCCCACCTTGGCTTTTATCATCTGTCTTTGGACGCCTTCCCCGCAGTCGAACATTAATTGTTCGTTTTGACGTTTTATGAGCACGGCTGGCAAACTTCTTTCCAGAGTTGGAACGCTGCCGGCGGTTCCCAAGAAGATCACGTGCATACTCATTATTCTACACCTTACATTATTTCGAACACAGCTATCTCTCGCGTCAGAGTCCTGTGAACATACGCGAAATGTGACTCCAAATGCCTATAGCCCAATTCTACGCCTATTCGCGCGATGTTTAATGTTTTCGGCGAAGCTATACAAATCCGTTGCCCTTCGCGCAACAAAGAACGCGCTGAACCGAGAACGCCTTCAACAATATGCTTAGTAGTCAATTTCATCGTAGTCGCCGACCTTCCATAAGGCGGATCAGTTACAAGGTGGTCGATTTTTGTTAGAGGTAGCTTTCGGGCATCAGCAATCACTAAACCTTCCGGTTCTACGCTAAAATACTCAAGGTTTTTTCGACAACCTTCAGCCATGCGCCGCTGAACATCAAAACCCAAACCGCGACAGCCGATGAACGCGGCTTCGACTAGTATGCTTCCAGTGCCACAGAAGGGGTCTAACACCAACTCACTAGCCTTTGCGTGTGCCAAGTTAACCATACACCGCGCCAATTTTGAGGGCATGGCTGAGGGGTGGAAAAAGGGCTTTTTTCTCGGGCGCCTTTCCACAAAGGGTTTAGGAATGATCTCGGCGATTTTTACGCCGAAAACCAGCTTCTCACTGGTTAAAACGCCGATGAAAGTCTTGTCAGGCGCCTTCAAGTTAACCTTCGTTTTCACTGTGCTGTGGAGTATGTGCTTACCGAGTTTTCCTTCAAAGGCGACAGTGCCGACTTCTTCCGCGTATTCTCTCACACGTCTTATGCGAACCGCGAAACTTTCCCCCTCGCTTAAAACGTTTTTGAAATCTGTGGATTCAGCCGTTTTAATGATCTCGGTTTCTTGTGCTTCGCAGGTGAACAGTTCAAGCGCGCATATTCTCGTGTAAGCCGATCTATGCTGCACGGCTTTTACGCTGCTCTGGGCTGCGTCGAGCCTAACGACTTGGTCAAGTTTTTCCTTAACTTCAAAAGCGTAGCCTTCAGCTTCGAGAATGGCGGTTAATTCGGCGGCAGGCAAAGTCTCGTTTTCGCCTGAAAGCAAAAAGAAGAGTTTAGCCACTTTTTAGCGCCCTTAGTTCCCTGCTTAATAATGGTGCGAGTGAGACTTTGCTGACGTGGCTGGAAACGCTGTCGGTGCCGACGATTTCTTCTACTCCCGCGTCGAGAATGCGTTTTTCCGCGTCACCTATTAAAAGCGGATGCACACATGCAGCGAAGACTCGTGCGGCGCCTAGTTCTTTGAGTATTTTTGCAGCGCCAATTATGGTGCCGCCTGTGCTGATTATGTCATCAAAGATTATGACCGTTTGCCCTTTCACGTTTAAGTCTTTGCCGGTTTGGTTTGTTTGTCCAGTGTAGCGGTCACGCTGCTTTTCCAAGTGTCCATCTTCTCCACATAGGACTTGTTGTGCTTGGTGGGCGATGTGCCTAGCTCCTTTGTCGGGTGATAGCGCGAACGCTTTCTTGTAGCCTTTCTGGGCGAAGTATTCGGCTAGTAGCGGAATTGCGGATAAGGTTTTTGCTGGAAACGGAAACTTGCTCAGCGCGCTTTCGGCGTGCACGTTTACCGTGACTAAAGCGTCAACTCCTGCTGCTTCGAGCATCTGCGCCACGGTTTCGATGCTTATGCCTTCGCCTTGCAGGAAGATTTTGTCTTGACGCGCATAAGCCAAGTAAGGCACTACGGCTGTTACCTTGCGGGCTCCGTTCCGTTTGGCGGCGTCAGCTATGAATGCCAACTGCATGAATCTGCTGTCCTGCGGCGGACTAGTAGTCTGCACTATCGCCACAAATTCGTCTTGAACGTTGCCTTCCAATCGGACGTAGGCTTCTCCGTCTGGAAACGTTTTATGGGCAACCTGCACCGTTTCCAAAGCCGTTAACTCTGCTGTTTTTTCGCCTAATTCCTTAGAGGCGGGTCCGAGAATGATCTTCATTTCAGCTTCACTCTTCTTACATGCTAACAGGTTGACTTTTAGCTTTTTCCTATGACATGTTTTAAGCATAAAGATGAGAGAGTTTTGTCAAGAGAATAAATGCTGCTGTGCTCTGCGGAGACTACCCCCTCCCTTATATAAAGACTGAATTAAGCTGCAATCCAAAGGTTATATACGTCACTGCCACCTCATCCGTCGTTACTTAATTCCCAAGTAGGCTTCGAAAGAATGATTGAAACCAGCGTTAATTTACGAAGTCTTATATTCTCTAATCAACCAAAGAAAAAACCAGTGATACAATAATGAGCGAAAAAAAGGAAAACATGGTCAAAAAGAAGGTAGCAATCGCTCTTGGAATAATAGTCATGGTTTTGTTTACCGGCATAATCGTAGTTTTCGCTTATTATTCAACAGCAGTCACCCTCAGAGACAACCTCATAGCCATGAAAGACCAGGAAATACTAAGCCTCCAAAGCGAAATCGAAACATTGGAAGGGCAAGTATCAGA
>CAZXCX010000125.1:0-3548 GCA_964639375.1 uncultured Candidatus Bathyarchaeia archaeon | reverse complement strand
TTAAAAATGGAACTGAACTTGCGGGAACTGGTACTGTGAATGTAGAAACAGGAATTTCTTATGGGGGATTTTGGGCGATTTACGCTGCTAATCTTAGGGCAAATGACCGAGTTCGTCCTAATGGACTAGACCGATCTACTGTTAACGAGACCATAACTAGAGGTTATGGTGCAAGCGGCACAAGAGAAACAAACCGTTTGATAATTACCACCCAGTATTACGACGTTGACGACCCTACCTTAAGCACCACTTACACCGAATTTGCTTATACCTACTTTGATAGACAGACGGGGATACTTGTTGAGTTGCGCAACCTATCTGTATATAACAATCCGCAAATGACGCTAACAGTTTTATGGAAAATCAGAGACACAAACGTTTGGGCCGTCACATAGTTCCCGTCAGCCTCATTTTGCCATTGTTTATTGACAGTGATAACGTTTGCAGTAATTGCTCACAAAAAATGCGCAAGCATCACGAAGACGCTGATTCCAGCTAAGACTAATAAATTCTAGGAACATATCGATTTTTTGTAGAGCCGCATCTGGAAGAAGCTAACTTCAGATGGGGCTTCACCGTGATGCAGAATCTTACATTTCTGCTTTTGTTAGGAGTTCTCTTGCGTTTTTGAGAGCGATTCGGTAGAAAATTGCCGTTAAAATGATAGCGATAATTGCGCTCACTACAACTGCCAGAAGAGGATCCAAGAGCGCTACTCCTGTTAAACCAGGCATAATTTCTGAGAGCATGGATGATATCGCATATGGGAAAAACGGCGCCAATATCGCTACCCCCGCTAGGAGACAAACACCTACGTTAATCATGCTCCATGACAGGTGTATCATTCTAGCCCTCGGGGTCTCGGTAAAGTCGGCTCCTTTTATCCCATTTGACAGTGAAATTGCGCCTAGGGCGAAGATTAAGAAAACTGCCTCACAGTAAGCCACAATTGTGGCTCGCAATGACGGGTGATATACTATGAACCCGAAAATTCCCGTAATCGCCAAGACTATAACCGAAAAGAAAATTATGAAAAAGTACTTGCTTTTAACCAATGTTTTAGCAGAGATTGGGGAGGCATAAATCCGCCAAACAGCCTGACCTTCTTCACCTATCATGAAGCTACCCAAGCTCATAGCCATGACGGAGGCTGGCAAAAGAAAAGCCGAAGCAGCAAAGTACACGAAAAACTGAGCTGGAACATTTGCCGTCGTCGAACCCAAAGTCTGCATGACCTGCACCAGGATGATTACAATGGGAATTATGAAGATTGTCATCAGTTCTCGTCGGCGCGTGAATGCCCGTAAGTCTTTTCTGATTAAGGATGCTTCAGCGGTGGAAAAACCAAACTTGCCTAAAAAACCAGTTCTGGGAGCGTAAACTCCACGCGAAATCGTTATCGCTGGCGGCTCATAAAGCCCAAATCGCCTGTTCAGCAAGGTGGCGAGGAAAAACAAGCCAGCGATAAACAGAATAGAAAGAGCTAGAAAGATGAAGCCTTGTAGCAAGAGGCCGCTTGTGAAGGAGTAAAGGGTCATGCCTAACCACACGAAAGGTATGAACCAAGCTGCCGTCTGAGCCGAGGCAATAGTTTGGATGAATGTTACAGCTCCTCCAGAAGTCATGTAGAAATAAATGATGTAGAATACTAAGAAGAATAGCAGTGAGCCGATGAACCTCACCCACACCGCCGCTCGACCCGATGACTTGTAGACTGCACCGATGAATCTCACTTGCAGGATTCTCAAAACTTCTGTGATGGCGCTTGCCATGAAAGCAGCGGCGAATACAGCAAGTGAGGCCATCACGGCGGGAAGAAATTGGCCGATAAACACTGAGAGTATTGTGATGGCTGATGTGATAAATACCACTGAGGCAAGCGGAAAGCCCAACAAACTAGCTAAGATTGATGCCAAGGTGTGTTCTTGCCAAGTTACAGGCAGCCAATAAGGCACCTGAGACGAGGTTTTAACGCCGCTACGCTGAATTTGCTGCATCGTGGTGAAAACCAAACTGTAAACCAAGACGAGGGTTGGTAATGACAGGAAAACGCTCAGCGCACCGTCTTGGAATGGCTTTGAGATGCTTGGGTCAGCTGCTGAGGCAACGTTATAAATCATGCCAGCCAACAAGCCAGTGACTATGCCGAGCGCTAGACCAGCCCAGTAAGGCCAGTAAGCGAGGAAACCGCTCTCGCGATACTTTGTGAGTTTTCTTCCTCTGATAAGCCTGCCAGATTTTCTTTCAACTCGTATGAGGCGAAGTACGTTCTTCCAATTCATTTCAAGAGTTCCTCAACCACGGCTCTTATGTCATCCGTACCAGTTAGTTTCAAGAAAATATCCTCTAGGCCAGAGTCTGGCAGTTTCGACATTTGCCTCAACTCTTTCATGTTGCCTAACGCCAAGATTCTTCCTTGGTACATGATGCCTATGCGGTCGCATACCGCTTGGGCTATCTCTAACACGTGGGTGGACATTATAGTGGTTACGCCTTGCGTTTTCAGTTGGTGTAGAAAATCTTTAACTATACGTGCCGAGCGTGGATCCAAAGCGCTTAAGGGTTCGTCGAGGATTAGGAGTTTTGGTCTGTGCAAAAACGCCGAGATCAAAGCGATTTTCTGTTTCATTCCTTCCGAGTAACCGTTTATCATGTCGCCTTCCCGTCCTTCAAGCTGCAGGGCTTTTAGGTACTCGGTGATTCTGTTCTTCTTTTCTTCTGTTTGCATGCCGTATATGTCGCCTATGAAGTCCAAGTATTCAATTCCAGTCAAGAACTCGTATAGGCGGGGAGATTCGGGAACGTAACCCACCTGCTGCTTTACGGCTACAGGGTCTTTTTGAACGTCTTTCCCCAATACGCTGATTGATCCCACGTCGGGTGTAACCAAACCTAGAAGCATTTTTAGAGTGGTGGACTTGCCGGAACCGTTTGGTCCTAAGAGCCCGAAGATTTCGCCCGTGTTTATGCTTAAGTCAAGCTGATTCACCGCTAAAATCTCGTTGTAACGTTTCACAACGCCTTTCAGTTCAACAGCTACGGCATCGTTCATGGTCAATAACCCCTCGCTGCAATAAAGATGGAGAACAATATTTAAGCCTAACGTGGGCTTTTCACGTCAGGTTCATTCAGGCGGCGGCGTCTGCTCCATTTTACTTGCGAAAAGCCCGTTGCCACCAAATAACCTTAAATCGGAGTCCATGCAACTCTGCTATCTTGCTGAAAAATAGATGACCAGCGTTATCGAAACCTTCAAACTGACACGATCATTCAACGGGCTTACAGCAGTTGACAAGCTCGACATCAACGTTGAGTCGGGAGAGATTTTTGCTCTGCTCGGACCCAACGGCGCGGGCAAAACCACAACCATCTCGATGTTGTGCACCATTTTAAAGCCTACTTCTGGCACTGCGAAAGTCAATGGTTTCGACATCGTTAAGGAAGCCATGCAAGTGCGCAGGTCGATAGGCATCGTCTTTCAAGACCCAAGCATTGACGATAGGCTGACTGGGCGAGAGAACCTTTTCATGCACGCGAATCTTTACGGG
>CAZXCX010000124.1:0-3559 GCA_964639375.1 uncultured Candidatus Bathyarchaeia archaeon | reverse complement strand
TTTTTTCAATCTCTAGTTTTTCATTAAGCAACGCGATCTTGGCGCCTTCGATGAACTTGGGCATCTGCGAGCTGGCAACTTCCTTGTCGATAACCATACCCTTAACAAGTTCTGTTTCGTCTAAGCTTTTCCCGTGCTTCTTAACGACCTTGATTAAGTCAATGTCAGCCTTATACTTGCCATCAACTTTCTCAGCCACTTGTTTAACCGCGTCAACAATTAACTTGGCGAAATGGTTTTCAGCCACGTTGACGGCTTTGCTAGCTAAAGATGTTATTGCCACTTCCCGCAGGGTCTTGTCATCGCTGATGCTTACGGGAATAGCAATTTTTTCCAAAACTTCTTGAGCTTTATCGCTGGCTTTCTTAAAGCCCTCAATAATAACTGTTGGATGCACATTTCGATCCAGCAAACCTTCAGCTTTGGCAAGCAGTTCTCCAGCTAAAATCACCGCGGTTGTGGTTCCGTCGCCGACCTCGTTGTCTTGAGCCTTGGCAACTTCCACAAGCATCTTTGCCGCTGGGTGTTGCACGTCAAGTTCCTTCATTATAGTTGCGCCGTCATTTGTTATGGCAACGTCGCCGAAGCTTGTGACCAGCATCTTGTCCATTCCGCATGGACCCAGTGTGGTCTTTATGGCTTCAGCCACTATTTTAGCGGCCATTATATTGTTTTTTTGCGCTTCACGTCCGGTTGTTCTGCCCGTGCCTTCTTTTAATACTAGAACTGGAACAGTTCCTCCACCTGTAGACATTTTTTTTCTCACCAATTCTTTCATTACACAATATGTTGAATTCTACACGGAACACTTCTCCCCTCGATATAAATTTTTCCCAACACGGTTCTATTAACTCTTAGGAACTTGAATGATTAAAGCCCTGTCCATGTTAACTAGAGGGGCTTTTTGGCATGCGTTATAGGTGAATTTCGCTTCACCAAACTAATATTAGTAGCTTTCTTCCAATTGACTTCCCGCCTAATACGAGCAGGGATGTTGGATGGATGCAACATCAAGTCTTCTCAAAATACTGTCGCATCCTGTAAGAAGACGTATCATAGAATGCTTAGCGGAACAGGGGTCTTTGTCATTCAATGCCTTGCTGAAATTTATCAACAACAGAAATCATGGTGAACTTGGATTTCATTTAAGAGCATTGAAAGATCTAATCGAAAAGAGATCTTCAGGTGAATATAGTCTCACAACCAAGGGACTTCTAGCCGCAAATCTGTTAGATAACATTTCCCTCATACTTTCAGGGACTACACAAGACCTTTCACACTCCCCAATCAGATACGTCCAAAGGCTTGTTCTTGGAGACCACGCTTTTTTCTCATGTGATTCAGAAACCACTAAGAAAGACATATGTTTCCCCTATCTGAAGGCAGGTTTAGAAAACGGCGAAGCCGCTGTTTTTTTGGCAGGAGAACAGAAACTCGATTCATATGCCCATGAAATACAACGGTACGAGATAAGTGCTGAGTACATTGACAGAAAAGCGCTAATCATCATGTCAGCGGAAGAATGGTATATAAACAAAGGTAAAGCCCATGCCCAAACCATTATATCAAATTGGACTAAGCTCCTCAAAACTAAACAAAAAGCCGGATTCCTAGGACTGCACGCTGCAGCGGAAATGGATGTTTTCTTTGATTACGCAAAAACCAGAGAACTATTAAAATATGAAAGACTGCTTGGGAGAAAATGCACTCTTAACTTGTGTGGGCTATGCATCTACGATGATGATAGACTGGATGAAAGACAATTCAGGCAGATGGTCACGTTTCATGGGCACGTAATAAGCAAAGACATAGCCTACAAGTTAACATAGCTCACTCATTATGGAAGAAGCCCCTATAGTTAACAAATCTTCCGAAAGCCCTCTTAAGTTCCTAAGAGGTAATAGCCCCTCACCACTATTCTGCTTTGATGATATTGTAGCATGATGCTTTGTGGAGTCTGTTCATAACAGCCAAGCCTAACCCCTCAGTTGACACGCCCTCAGCAATTATCACATCCACACCTTCAACATCGAACTCCCTTAACAGACTAAACAAGTTTTGGGCAACCACGTCCAAGTTGAAGCGACTGCCAAGAGACTTAATCACATCCGCCCTGTAAGCCGCTAAGGTTTCGTCAGTAGCCAGAACACCCACCTTAACGCCTTTCAGCTTATAAGACTCTGCCAACTCTCTGACCTTGGCGATAACCGCTGGAAGTGCACCTTCCACGACAATCACCTCAGCGTTCGGAGCGTAATGCTTATGCTTCATTCCCGGCGACCGCGTCTTTTCGATAGGCACTTCTCTCTCAGCAACCACAAATGGGTGAAGCTTCACGTCGCCAAGAACTTTCCTCAACGCTTCAAGCGGCGTTCCGCCTGGACGAAGAACCTGAGGAGGATCAACGCTCAAGTCCAGAACAGTGGACTCCACGCCGATGCGTGTCGGACCACCATCCAAAATCGCATCGATTCTTCCATTAAGATCATCAAAAACATGTTTGGCCAATGTGGGACTGGGTTTTCCCGCGAGATTTGCGCTCGGAGCAGCAATGGGGCAATTGCTTTCTTTGATCAACGCCAAAGCAACAGCGTGTTGTGGCATCCTAATCGCAATTGTTTCCAAACCCGCAACCGTCACGTCGGGAACCTTCTCCGAACGTTTAAAAACCAAAGTTAAAGGTCCCGGCCAAAACCTCTTCATCAACCTTTCAGCCTTCGGCGGAACTTGCTTGGCTAGTCCATAAACGTCGCTTATGTTTTCCACGTGAACAATGGGCGGATTATCCAGAGGCCGCTTTTTTGCCTCAAACAGCGCCAAAACAGCCTTGGAGTTCAATGCGTCTGCGCCTAAACCGTAAACCGTCTCTGTGGGAAACGCTACTAAGCCGCCTTTTCTGATGATGCCTGCTGCAACTCGCACTTTTTCGATGTTTGGCTTCCGAGGATTCACCTTTAACACAAGGGTCTGCTTCATTATGTGATGCCTTATCCTTAATACGCGAGCGCCCTCTTAAATGTAAAACAATTCTTCAGGTCTTTCCGTGAACAAGCAATCTATTAGACAATGTAATAATCCAAAACTTTTTTCATACTCTTCGGAGTGTTCTGCGCAACTGCAAACGCCTTTAACATTTTTATTATCGCCGGCTGACAGCGGGCAATGTCTGTCAGGCTAACCAAGCCTAACAGGCGGTTCTTATCAACAACAGGTAGCTTCTTAATTTTCTTCTGAAACATTAACCGCAAAGCCTCTTCCAAACTCGTGCCAGGCGCAACGACTTCCAAAGGACTCGACATGACCTCCCCAACTTTTGTCTTTTTGGCGTTCTTATCCTCAACGATTACGCGTTTCAAAAGGTCCCTTTCTGTGATTATGCCTATGGCTTTCCCTTTTCTAACCGCAATCAAGCAGCCTATCTCGTATTGGTTCATAATGTCAGCTGCTTCTTTAACCGACGTATTCTCATCTATAGTGATAACATCCATAGTCATCACGTCCTCCACTTTCAGCGAAACTTCGCCTTTGCCTGCTTTCTTCTGCGGCACCCAAATCACCA
>CAZXCX010000123.1:0-3561 GCA_964639375.1 uncultured Candidatus Bathyarchaeia archaeon | reverse complement strand
AAATGATGTTGTTCGATTGAGATTGGCGTTTCGCCCTCATCTCCTTATTTCGCATTGACCTCTCCACTCGTTTTTGGTCTACTTTCGGTAAGAATTTTGTGACAACTCTATCGAAGCTGTCTATTATTGTTCCGACGGGGCAAACCCAACCGCAAAACATGTTCCCCAACACAATAATCAGAATAAGAAAAAGAAGCATGGCAACTATCGTTGGTATTAGATCCGCAATTGCCACCTCTCCAGCTATCACAGCCTGCACTGCCCACAACGGGCATACGACCCGGGCACCAGAAGCTTTGACGCCGAAAGAAGCAAGCCATATGACATCTGGCGATTGACCGAGAGGCATCGTAAGAAGCGACTTATTTAATCCATCATAAAAATAACTATATACGGGCGCGACAGGGGCCTCAAGGAGATAAGCAACAGGAATCATGAAAATTAGCAAAAACGCAGCTTTAACAGACCATCTTAAATACCTTATAGCTTTTCTGCGACTGCTCTTCTTTGTCCATATTACTATTCCTAATATAACCGCGTTTGCCAATCCTATCGCTATTGTCAGCCACAGTACTATTGCTATTATTTCCGTGGTCCACATGCCTGCGTCTCCTTCATAAACGGATAACTGTTGTCTTGTGCAATTTTAATTCGGGGCAATCTGCTTCTCCATGTGCGTTCTTTTATCCATATGAGTATGGCCAATATTGCCGCCAACTCTAATTCTGTTCCTATTGTTCTTCCTAGCATATCGCCTGTTGTCAATTGCGTGCGCGGGACAGGTATTGTCCTAGTGTTGTATTCTAGGAGATAGCTCAAATGGTCTTCATCGTATGGGTAGCTTTCTGTGTCCGGATAGGGGTAGCTGCTCATAGCGTGGAAAGGTAATGGGTCTACCGTATAGGGTAAGTATGGAAGTCCAGGTAATTTGAACCAGCAGGTGACAACCAAAAAGTAATCTCTCTCCATGCCTTCGGCAACAGGTCTTATGTTGGCGGGGAACAGGAGGTGAACTTCGTTTCCTCGTCGTCCTATTACGAATTTATCGTCTGCCTCAAGCAGCAGCTCAGTTACGTCGCCGTATCTTGTGAAGTTCCCTGTAGAAGTTGAATAAGTTTCAAACAACTGACGGAACTCAGCGTAAGCAAGGTTTATCTCTCGAATTATCACATCTTGTTGCGGAGTTGTGTCCACTCCAATATAATCGAAACGCCAGTCGAAGAACGTGTGTAGTCTGAGCGAGTAATCGTTTGTGGGGAATAGTCCGGTCAAGTTAACGACAAAAGTGTCAGGTGACGAGCGGATCAGCGGAAATTGCCTATTGTCGGGAACACGCACCCAACTTCCATTCGCGGCTTTAACCTCCATGTACTGTTCCGGAAAAGGCGGTACTCCCGGTTGCGTGACAAACTTTGCTTGCCATTCAGTCGTTACTTCGCTTGGGGGCCAAACGACCATTCCGTTGACTATGAGCTTTATTTCCTTCGCGCCAGACAGATCACCCAAGTCTAACTCCAGAGTGCTCCATATGCCGTATTCCCAGTCTAATGGCCTGACGACATAAACCCCATCAAGCTCACGAATTTGAGCCAAGACATCTTTTCCCCCATAGACGGCGGAAATTGGCGTCAATGGATTTTTGCTGATAGTATAAATCGTGCCCTTCTCATCAAGGATGTATTCCTTTGAGGTATAAGTCGAATAAACGTCTACATCTGGCAAATGGTCAATAACCAGCAACCGAGCTGAATCTATATAAGAGATCTCATCCCACATTTCAGTCAAGATCATGTCATAGTAACCGTTTCTCGGTTGTATTTGACTGCTGTCTAACTTGATGTAATCCCAAGGATCACTGTACCCAAACACCCTTGTGCCGTTCTCTCCGAAATATTTGAAGTACGGTAGGTAGCCTGTACCAGCAGAAATTTCTGCACGGTAAACGTAATTGGTTCCGTTCCAAACAGACAACGAGGGACAGGATGCGAATCCACTAATTACTCGATACGTTGCAACAAGTATCGTGTAACTTTGTAGGTTTATCTCTTTCACCGTGCTGGTATCTCCATCGTTCCATCGTACAAATTCGAATAAGGCAGTTGAAGTTTCGGATTGAAATTGCACAACAACGGTGTGTGTTCCCACAGGCAAGAGTTCAGAATACGGAGTGGGATAGCTCACTCCATCGAGGGTAAAAGTCATGGGTGTAGAACCACGACCAGATCTGAGAACCTTGAGTGTGTGGTAGCCTGTAGGAACAATTGTGAAACTTCCGTGCAAACCTCCTACGTTTGTAGAATAGGTTCCTTCGCTGCTTTCGGTAACTGTACAATTTACGGTTTGGGTTTCTCCTGCAGAAAGCTGTATTGCTTTGACCCCCCTAACCACATCGTTAACCCTGAAAGGAAGCGAATAACTGATAGCTTCGGTCCCAATATTAGTCACGTTAACCGAGATTGTAATGGTTTCATTCACCCAAGCTTCGTTCGGTGTATGAATCAAATAAGATAGTTTGAGCGTTGACGGTGGAGGCACATTAGTGATGGTGAATGTTCCATTTAAACTGCCTATTTCAACAAAATAGGTTCCCTCAATGTTTTCGATATCTGTGAACTCCACTATGCTGGAATTTCCACCTGAAAGCAGGATTGTTTGGTTTTCTTTTAGCGCATTGTTGATTGTGAGGTTCGCTGAGTAGCTGCCTTCTTCCTCCCCTACATTAGTCACGTTAGCTGAAATTAAAATGGGTTCACCTACGCCTGCTTCAAGCGGGTTAATGGTAAGATTCGTTACCGTAAACTCGGCTGGTTTAGATGCAGCAACAGGTAACATGCCCTGGTTCTGGAGGTAAAGATAACTTCCAACCGCAATAGCCACAATTATCACATCAATAATGAAAAGTGCTTCCACTTTAGCGAGAGCCGATTTGGAGAGCATTCGATTTTCCACTTTTAGGTATTTTGAGCATCTAATATGTGATTGTGGTTCATTTAAGCCGTTCGGAACGCGATTTACCACGCGTTATTGTCAGAACTGGCAGCTCCCTTTTTCTCCGAAAAATCGTACCATTTCCAAAGCTCATCCGCCACCTTTTCAGAATATCCATAACTAACGAGCATAGTCTTGAAGGTGTGTTTCGCTTTCTTATCCAAGCAGGGTCACTCGTTCATACTAACAACGAGCTAAAATAAACGTTTTGTATTCCAAATTCAGCTTTTGTAGATGTGTACAACATAAATACACAATGAGTTGGACACTAGCGCTCTCTGCATACCATATTGTGTAGGTAGCCTATGGAAAATTAGACCCTTATCCCTCTAACGTTTTCTCAGCTTAACAGGCAAAGCGCAGAACTAGCTGCTCGGAAAAGACTATAGCCCCTTTATATAAAGGCTGAAACACACAGTGAACTGGGCCAATATCATTCGTGAAGAAACGCTTATAGGCTATTGTTGCGGGTTTAAGTTTCAGCAGTGGCCCTCTTTGGGCGGGTAGATCAGCTTGGTATGATCGCCACGTTGGCATCGTGGAGGCCGCGGGTTCGAATCCCGCCCCGTCCAC
>CAZXCX010000122.1:0-3564 GCA_964639375.1 uncultured Candidatus Bathyarchaeia archaeon | reverse complement strand
CATTTCCGCGAAAGACAGAAAATGGGAAATGCGCGCATTGGGAAGACTCCTATCCTTGAGAAACACGTTACTAAAGGACCAAGAATTCGACTATCTTATCTTAGACACAAGCCCAGGACTCCAATATTCATCAATAAACGCCATAGTAACTGCCGACTTCGTAGTAGTGGCAACAACCGGCGATAGATCCGATGTGAATGGAACACGACGCATGCTCCGAGAACTTTACAACTTGTTTGAAAAGAAAACAGGCTTAGTTCTTAACAAGGTTCTTGATTCCACCTCGAAATCAAAGAAAAACGAAATGCACGACAGAGTCAAAGCCGTATATCAGGTTCCCCTGATAGGGTTGGTGCCGTGTTTCTGCGAAATTCTAAGAGCAGAAGGAAACTTCATATTTGTACAGGACAAACCAGATCACCCCTTCACTAAGATATTGGACGAGATTGCGAAAAAAATAGAAGCCGACGAAGTTAACTAGCTGGCGCCTACATCCTTTTCCTTGCATAGTTTTCTTTTTGGTTAAGTTCGTATACGAAAGCATCAACAAAACTAACTCAAAACTGGTTAAGACACTATTTCAGGTAAGGCTGTTCTGCATTTTTATTATTTCCGTGCTGTCTTGCGCTGCAGCGTAAGTCTCAAGCAGTGCATGGTTTAGTTCCAAGAAAGTGTGGCCCCACGTAAAAACCGAGAGCAGTTCCGCCGCTTCCTGTCTGAATCCTGCTATGTAAAGGGCTGCAGCTAAAGCTTCTGCCGTAGTAAGCTTTGTTGCTTTGCCGAAATTCACCGGATTTCCAGCAATCAATATGGGTAAACAACGCGAAGTTCCCTTCACGTGCTTCAGCATGACTTTTTCGGCGTGCTCCCAACTGCAATCTAAAGCAGCTAATCCAAAATCTTCAATGCGCTTTCTGTCGGCTGGTGAAAACGCTATTTCCGAGAAGGGATTGAGCACGACAGCACGTTTTGGTAAGAACTTTGTTTTCTTCACCAGTCTTGCCAAGCCATGGCGTTTAAGCTTCAGTCCTGTGCACCGTTTCGGGTCGCACTGGTTCGCGTGGTAAATGGTTAACCTAGGCGACTTTTCCATGTGGTTTTCGCACCTTCGCATGGCTCATGGGATCATCCAAAACGCGAGGAATCCATTCGAGAAGGTCAGTGGCTACTAAGTGGTAGCCGATTTCGCTTGCAACAAAGTCTCCTGCCGCACCATTAACGAAAGCTCCTGCAACCGCTGCCTCAAAAGAATCAACTTTCTGCGCTAACAAAGCGCCAACGACGCCCGAAAGAATGTCGCCTGTACCACCAACAGTCATTCCTGGATTACCCGTAAAGTTCAGTTTAACCCGTTTCGCATCGCAAATCACGTCCACTTGACCCTTCAACAAGATCACGGCTTTGAGTTCTGCCGCTGTCTCCTGCACTTCATTAACGCGCTCTTCAAAACTTTCAGGCAATTTTCGGCCTGCGAGTATAACGTATTCGCCTGCGTGCGGCGTAAGAACAAGCGGCACTTTTAATGGACGTTTGAATTCAGCGAAGGCTTTTAAGCCGTCGGCATCTAGCAGCAGTGGTTTGCCCGCGCTTTCAATGGCTGTCACGCACGCCTTGACGAATTCACGGGTTTCAGCATGTAAACTGAGGCCAGGTCCCATGACCACGGCGTCAACCATTTCCAAGTAAGGGCTTAACACTGCCATGTTACCTGAGCTTAGATGATCACCCTTAAGCTTTAGTGTTATCAAATTAGGAGATATTGACGACACGGCGTATGCTGTTTTTGCGGGAGCCGCGAGATAAGCAATGTCCACGCCCGTCCGCAAGGCAGCCAACGAAACCAAGGCGGGTGCGCCTGAGAAAACCTTGCTGCCTCCGATAACCAATAAACGCCCAAAATCGCCTTTGTGTGCACTTGCAGTTCGCGGTTTCTTGGCGAGAAAAACATCGCCGGGACCAGCAAATTTTTTCATTTCTTCAGGTAAGCCTATGTCTCTTACGATCAGCTCGCCCACGTACTTCTTTGCGCCATATAGTCCAGTCTTCGCTTTATGGAATGTTACTGTAATATTCGCTTTTACAGCGTTGCCTAAAACGTCTCCAGTGTCAGAATCTATTCCAGTAGGCACATCGACCGCTATTTTAGAAGCAGTTAACGTGTTAATGTATTCAACTATTTGCATTATTGGCGGTTTGAGTTTTCCTTTTGTGCCTGTTCCCAGCAGGGCGTCGACAGCTATCTCCGCATCCACTTTGGGTATTGCGGAGCTGTCAGTGACTTCCTGAATTGAAATGCCTTCACGCAAAGATTGGAGGGCATGCCAGTTCTTCAATGCCGCCTCATGAGTGATTTCTTCACCTTTTCCAGCGAGAATCACTGACACTTTGAAGCCCATTGATAACAAGTGTCTGGCAGCTACAAATCCGTCACCGCCGTTTCCGCCTAAACCGCAGAAAATGGCGATTTTTTGTTCCCGCGGGAAACGTGAAGCGATTTCAAGCGCCACGTTGCGCCCAGCGTTTTCCATTAGTTGAAGCAAAGAAACGCCGAAGTACTCAGCGTTAACTTCCAAAGCGCGCATTTCCCTGCTTGTGATAAGCGCTGCGTTTTTCTTTTTCGCTTGCATGTTTGAAGCCCTGAATAATCTAATGTTACCCGATAAAAGATAAGCCTATCCTTGAAAAATGCCGCATTTGCTAGCTGCAAGGGCGGATTTTTGATGTAACGTAAACAAAGCGGTATACAAAAGCATCAACAAAACACACTCGATAACCTCATGTGACCCATAACTCTTTGCCATAACATTTATCTTTTGACTTTTCAAGCACTTCTCTTTCGCGCGCTATTTTGAAATAGCTTCAGCGATCTCTTGAGCCCATTTTTTCGCTTTCTCGAGTTCTCCCTCTTTCAGTCGCCATTCATTTTGTCTCAATTTGCCTTCTACGTAGGCAATTAGCGGAGCCGTGATCAGTTTGAAACCCATGCCTTTAAGTTTGCCTTCTATGCCCTTTGCTGCGCTCGCAGAAAACCTTGATTGCACTTGCGTGTCAAAAGCAGCCGCCAGCTTCCCAGAAAAATCTTTGCTTGGCAGATCATCAAGAAACTGCCTCATCCTCGTTGATACCCTAAACCGCATCGTGGGCGCACCAGCAAGCAAACAATCATAATTCTTCACAACTCTCTTGTCCACATCCACCACGAAGAAAGAATCAACCTCAATTCCTTTTTCCTTCAACACTCCACCAATAGTTTCAGCAACCTTCGCCGTCAACCTCATAGGAGAAACGCTATCATAAACAATTAAGACCTTCATTCAGCCAAACCTCACTACAACTTCAACCCTACACCACTAATTAAACATTCTCAAAGCTCGCCAAAGCGCAAGGCTGTTCCGACAATGGTCAAAAATGGTCATAAGTCCCCTTATGGCTGTTTAGTCTTTTTATTATCTCCATTCAGCGTTAATGCGTTGAAACCTGACTTGAACGCAAGAAGAGGATTTTTAACCATTTTAGGAACACGCATGCGCGCATTACTGTTTAGAGCGGTTACTTGGTTTTTGG
>CAZXCX010000121.1:0-3566 GCA_964639375.1 uncultured Candidatus Bathyarchaeia archaeon | reverse complement strand
TTACTGGGTAGACCTGCTAGCAAGGGATTTTGTCAAAGTTTTGAAGAAGCCTGTGTTTGTGGAGCTCAGCGCTGAGATGCTGACTGACGAAAAGACAGATGCGCTGCTGAAGACGGTGGCGTACCTGAGCAGGCACAACCTGATGGGCGTACTGCTGCTGGTGCATGACTCGGAGAACGCAAGGCAAGTCTGCAGGTTCGCGGTGAATAACGGTGCGTTCCGCGAGTGGCTCAGGAAATATGAGTTCACCGAGATGACGCGGATAGTGAATGAGTGGGCTAAGCTCTACTGAGAACTAGCTGCTCGGAAAAGACAAATGGTTAACACTAATACAAAACGCATCATCAAATAGGAAAGATATTAACATTCATTAAGCCTTTGTTTATATTGTAAATTAGTTTTTTGACAGAGTAATGTTTATAAACACATATCTACATATGTAGCTATCGCTGGTTTGAAAATGGGAAAACTAAACGTAAATGTAAAGCGAGAGGTCGATGAAAGATTCAGAACCGAGGTATTCAAGCGAAAAGGATTCAAAAAAGGTAACTTGAAAGAAGCAGTTGAAGAAGCGATGTTGCTCTGGGTTACTGCACCACAAAAGTCTAATAAGGAAGAAGCGGAAGAACCTTAGATGCCAACAATATTATTCAAAAAGAGGTTGTAAGAATGCCAGCTAAAAACGAATTTCAGTGTTTAATGTCTATGCCTAACTTAGGCGACTATCTCGGAAAATGGATTGCCATAGTTGGAGATAAAATAGTCGCTACTGGCGACGATGGAAAGACTGTTTTCAAAGAAGCACAGAGTAAATACCCAAAGAAAGAACCTCTTATTCTCAAAGTTCCAGCGGATAGAGTGATGCTGTTGTGATTTCTTGGCGCATACTATCCTCAACTGTAAGTACCTTTCCTATAACGTGCCCAACAAAACTCCCCCTCTTTCTATTCGACTGCCCTTACTTCATGTTAGACTTTCTCGTAATAAGGCAAGTCTAAGAACTATTGGACTTGTCGATTCTGGTTCTACAACAACTTTCATTCCATTAGAATTGGCAGAAATGCTTGCCCTACCTATTGAAAAAGAAGAGCAGGCAGTAGGTGCAGGCGGAAGATTTCAAAATACTATAAGAAGAGTAGATATATCATTGCTTAAAGGAATAACGCCTGTAGCTACATTCCGTAGTTTTCCAGCTTACGTTCCAACCGAAGAAGATAGAATACCTTATGTGGTTTTAGGTCGAGACTCCATTTTTAGAAAGTTTGATGTTGTGTTTAGAGAAAGGCAGCAAAGGGTTCTTTTGAAAACTCCGAAGAATAAGTAGCAGACGAAAAGTAACAGGGAGAAGAAACAGACTTAGAGGTAACAGCACCGAAAATGCAGGGTTCGGTTTAGGTAGATGGCGGATTGGGCTTAGGCTTTGTTGAGGCTTTTTCGGTATTCTCTGAGTTTCTGCATGTCGAAATCAATGGTCATCACTGAGTCTTCGACGGCGTCTGAGGCTTCTTGCTCTATGCCCCATGGGGTAATGAAGGCGCTTCTTCCGCCCCTGGCGCTTGAGCTGACGTTGCCCACTTTAACCAAGTAAATGCCGTTTTCCGTAGCCAACTTTTCGGACAGCGGATGCCCCTTCACATGCGGATGCGTGCCCATCGCGGCAACGGGCAAGAAAACGAGTTCCGCGCCTAGGTCAACAACCGCTTTTATTGTGGGTGGGTCGAACATGTCGGCGCAGACGAGCATGCCGACTTTGCAGTAGTCCGTGGTGAAGACAGCAGGTTTGTCGCCGCGGCTTACGCCAGCTTTCAACTCGGCGGCTATCGGGTTTCTTTTGCGGTACTTTCCGATGAGCGAGCCGTTTCTCCATAGGGTGCTGGTGTTGTAGAATACGCCGTGGTCTTCTTCGAGCACGGTGCCGCCTAAAATGTAGATGTTTGGAAATTCTTTGCTGATTTCCGCGAGGAAGCGGATTGTTTCGTTGTATGTTTCTTTGCTGATTTTTTCTGCAGAAGTGAATTGTTCCATGTTGTTTGGAACAGAGAAGTATTCTGGAAGGGCGATGAACGCAGGTTTTTGTTCAGCGGCTTTACGGATTCCAACTGAAGCTGCTTTGAGACTGCCTTTTAGGGAGCTGCGGACTTTTATGTGGATTAGACTTACCTTCAAACCGTGCACCTCATAGCGCAGGGGCTGTTGCGGTTCACTGATTATCGACCTTCGATAAGAACGAAACTTGAAAACTTTTAAACTTAACTACTTGACAGAAAATTGTTCGGGAAGAAGCTCTGAGATGTGTGTGTTCAGTATTTGCGCAACTTTTCACACAGATGTTTATAATTTTAAGGCTTTTATATTCATACGGATAGATTTAAATACCGCGGGGATGACAAACAATAGTAATCGCGAGGAAAAAGACGTGACGCTAGATCCACAAGAATACGTTAACCTTTTGCCGGAAGTTCGAACCTTAGTGAACAAGGTTGTACAGAAAAACATGGCTGACGCCATGCTGTTCTCAGCAGGAACAGACACCACCATAATAGCTTACGAAGCAGTGAAGTACAAACCAAAAATTCCATGCTTAACGATGGCTTTCAAGCATGGAAACCCGAAGGACACAGAATACGTAAAGAAAATGGTGGCTCTTCTAAAACTCAATCATGAAACCCACGTGTTCGGCCGCGACGAAGCACTCAGCAACGCCCAAAAAGTCGTGGAAGCATTGAAGAAGTTTGACCCGATGGAAATAAGAAACAGTGTCCCAGTATACATCGGCTTAACACTTATGAAGAAGAAAGGCGTAAAAAGCGTTTTCACAGGCGATGCTTTGGACGAGCTATTCGGCTACCCATGGCAATTCCATTTATCCGAGGCGAAATTTCGAGAGAAACAGAAGGAAATGTGGGCGGAGATGGGTTTCTCTTCGATACCCATGGCGGAATCTCTCGGAGTGAGCATCAAAGCGCCTTACATGGACCCGCTTTTCATGGATTGGGCCAAGAAGTTACCAATCAAATTCAAGATAAACATGCACGAGGGCGTGAAATACGGCAAATGGATACTCCGAAAGGCATACGAAGATGTGATACCGAAAGACGTCATTTGGAGACCGAAAGCCCCCTTAGAGCAAGGAACAGGAACCGAAGTTCTCAGGACCTTCTTTGACAAAGAGTTCACAGACAAAGAGTTTGCTGAGAAAAAGAAAGCCATCCTTGAAAAGGACGACGTAAAGATTCAGGACAAAGAGCAACTGCTCTATTACGAATTCTTTAGAAAACGCTTCGGAAAACCCTCAGAAGTCTACCCTAACAACGGCGGAATACAATGCCCGTACTGCAAAAGCTACGTGAAAACAAGAATCCAGTTCTGCAAGGTATGCGGAGCTTACCCCATCTAAAACCACTCTTTCTTCTTATTTTCTAGTCGCAAGCGCTCACGTGCAGCGTATGCCAGTCTATTTTTCTGTAGAAAGACTTAATTCCACATTTGATTGACAATTGCAGTAGGAGCTGCGCGTGTTTGGCTAGGCTGTCTGAACTGAAGCTTGCGATGGGAACCAGCATTTT
>CAZXCX010000120.1:0-3600 GCA_964639375.1 uncultured Candidatus Bathyarchaeia archaeon | reverse complement strand
GCATAGAAATTGCTGGCAGAATTCCCTTTAACCCAAAAGTCACAGAAGCAATGGTCAACGGGAAAACTATCATAGAATATTCTCCGGAGAGCGATGTTGCAAAAGAAATTGAGATTATCTGGAAAAAGCTATGTTCATCCTTAAAGTCTGGGAAAGGCTTTCAAAGCCATGATAGAATTGCTTGACGAGAAAACAATCGCTTTCGGTCCAGTTCCATCAAGACGTCTGGGAAGAAGTTTAGGAATAAATAATATTCCACCAAAAACGTGCTCATATTCCTGCGTCTACTGCCAAGTGGGAAAAACCAACAATATCACTGTTGACAGGCAAGCTTTCTACAAACCAGAAGACCTTTTGAGAGCGGTTAGAAAGAAAATTGATGAAGCCACCGTGAGAAACGAAAGAAATGATTATCTCACTTTCGTGCCAGATGGAGAACCAACTTTAGACCTTAACATATCTAAGGAAATATCATCTTTAAAGCAAACAGGACTGCCAACAGCTGTCATAACCAACGCTTCGCTACTTTGGAGAGACGATGTGAAAGAAGATTTGCGAAAAGCGGACTTCATCTCTTTTAAAGTGGACGCCGTCAGCGAAGATTTATGGCGGAAAGTGAACAGACCTCACAAAGACTTAAGATTAAACATGGTTTTGGAAGGCATACGGGAGTTTACAGAGGAGTTTCGAGGAACAGTTGTCAGTGAAACCATGCTCATAGGAAACATAGACTACGGAGACGAATTCGAAAGAATCGCAGAGTTCCTAAAAGAGCTGAAAAAGCTGAACAAGGCATACATCGCAATTCCGACAAGACCGCCAACAGAAAATTGGGTTAAACGAGCCAAGGAAGACGTAATTAACGCTGCTTTTCAAGCTTTTTCCAAAAAACTTGGAGCTAGCAAAGTTGAATATTTGATGGGTTATGAAGGAAATGCTTTCGCCTCTACTGGAAACGTTGAAGAGGATCTGCTGAGCATAACAGCTGTGCATCCTATGCGCGAGGAAGCAGTTAAAAAACTTTTAAAGAAGGCAAATGCAGACTGGCAAGTTATCGAGAAACTTTTATGTGAAAACAAATTGGTAGAACTTGAATATGAAGGAAATACGTACTACATGAGAAAACTATCATCTGAATAGAAGCTAATTATGAAGAGTGCTGAATATGGGCATTAGAGGGGCACTTCGTTTTATCGGAGTTGTGGAAAAGGCAGGGGAACAAGAGGCTAAAAGTACGTATTTTCCCCAATATTGCCTTGGAATTTAGTGAAACATTGTGGTTATCCTTTGGCTTACGCGCAACTATAGCTTGGGAGGGGGTTTAAGTTGGTCTTAAATCCAAAGTTGAGAAGTTAACCTTTTTTATTCGAACAATCATATGTTATGATGCTTTTCAAAGAAGAGAGTTGATGAAATTTGTTGTCAAAAATTCCGATAAATCTTGAAAGGATAAAGAAAGAAGATTTGAACAAAGAAATACTCAGAGCAGCAATCATCGCTGAGTTGGATGCTGTAAATCTTTACGAACAGATGGCAGCGTTAACTGAAAATGTGCACATAAAGACGGTTCTTTTGGACATAGCCAATGAAGAAAAGACACATGTTGGAGAATTCCAAGCCCTACTGTTAATGAATGACAAACAACAGGAAAAAGAATTGGCTGAAGGCAAAAAAGAAGTTGAAGAACTGACCAGCTAAATTGACTCCTGAGCCTGACTTGCACAACCAGCAAACTCTTCTCTTTTTTTGGAAATAGCGATTCTAAGCTTCCCAAAACTCATGTACTTCAACTCTCCATTTTATGGTTTGCCGAGTCAAACCTGCTGATCGCCAAGTGCTTGCAGCTTTCTTAATAGGCGGTTTTGATTGTCAGCTCTGTGATTGCGTAGTCTTCTCGTGCGCCTTGGTGTTTATGGCCCACCATGTCGTCTGTCACTTCCTGAGTGATCTTAGCCTGCGAAAGCGCGTTCATGAATGCGTCTCGCAAATACTTGGTTCTTCATTCCTTAATCTCTGTTTTCTCAACACAAACTCAACAGGGAAAACCTGCAGTTTTTTGTCGCCTACTGGAATCTCCCGCGGAGAGGTGTACCCTCGTTTTTCGCGAACCAAGAATTCAAGTTTCACGCTTAATCCGCCTCCGTAGCCACCTAATGTGAAGTCTGAGCTGACAACCCTGTGACAGGGAACAGTCGGCGCGAAAGGGTTCCTAGCCATAACATTTCCAACGGCTCTTGGACTGCCCCCAGCCGCTTTGGCGATTGACCCATAAGAAGCCACATAGCCTACTGGAATCAAAGATGTCACTCTAAGCACTTTCTGAGTGTAAGCTGGCAAATGCTCAGTTGCTAATGAAAAACTTTGAGAAATGCCGTTTCCATCATGCACGCTTTTCACTGAGGCGAGAACGTCTTCGGCGAAGGCTGATGGCTTTGATAAAACTTGGAAGGGAACGTTAAAAGGTATGCTGCTCAGCAGGCTCCTTAAAGCTTCCTGTTCGCTAACAGCAAAGGAAGTGCCGAAAACGCGTTGCTTATCGTAGGCAACCCCAAACCAAACGCCGCCAATGTTTTTGGCATAAACGCATATCACTCTCTTTTACCTCTGCGAAATGTTATACCCTTGATGTATTGAAAGCTTGTTAGGATGTAAAATCTTTCTGTGGTTTTCTTTCGTTTAGAACGTTCTCGGCTATTTTTTCTTTTGGAAGCACTCCATGCAAATAGCGACTACCTTCACATTCTGAAGAGGTTGCTGGAAGCGTAGCAACCCTTTTGCTAACACGGTGACATAACCCAAAGGTTTCCCGCATTTTTGGCATCTTACTGGTTTAGAATCGCTCATTTTCCATCAATAGAAACATTTCAGTCAGTCTTAATAAGCTAATTTTCACCTGCGACTCTCGGGCATCCAGCTGAACGTTTAGACGTTTAGAACGGCAAACTTCGTAGAACCTCAAAAGAACCTCTTAGAACGGTTATAAGTAACCTTAATAGGTTCGCGTTGTGTATATCAACGGGAAAGGTGAAAAATCATGGAAGGGTACGGATCACAACCGTCGCAAGCAGGGTACGCTTGGGTTCCTGGCGCTACGACAATCGGAGTTGTCTGCGCAGACGGAGTTATCTTAGCTTCTGAAAAACGCGTGACATACGGCTACCTCGTCGTCAGCAAAGGCGTCAAAAAAGTTTTCAAAATCACCGATCAGATAGGTGCGGCTTGCGCGGGACTTGTTGGCGATATGCAAATCCTCACCCGAGAAGTGGAAGCACAAGCCAACCTGTTCAGCATGGATGTTGGCAGGCGAATCTCAGTGAGATCTGCAGCTAAACTTATGGCAAATATTCTCTTCAACCGTCGATACGCGCCGCTGATCACACAGACGATTGTAGGCGGTTTAGACGAAGAAGGACCAGCGCTTTACGTGCTGGACGTTCTGGGATCACTAATACCCGACAAGTACGCCGTGGTCGGCTCTGGAACAGAAATAGCCATAGGCGTTTTGGAAGAAGGCTATAAAGAAGGACTAAGCATAGAAGAAGCAAAAGCACTGGTGACCAGAGCGATAAAATCAGCCATAAGCAGAGACTCAATGAGCGG
>CAZXCX010000119.1:0-3622 GCA_964639375.1 uncultured Candidatus Bathyarchaeia archaeon | reverse complement strand
ATAATAATCATCAGCAAACCAGAGTTAAAAATACAGAACATCGTAGCCTCAGCAAGCCTAGGCGGCATGATCGATCTAGAAAAGGCAGCCTCTACGCTTGAAAAAACGATGTATGAACCTGAACAGTTTCCAGGTTTGATCTACAGAATGAGCGAACCGAAAGTTGTAATTCTGCTGTTTGCAAGTGGAAAACTCGTTTGCACTGGAGCCAAGAGAGAACAGGACGTTTATGATGCAGTGCAAAAACTGCACACGCTGTTGGAAGAGAAAAAACTAATCTTCTACGATTAATGACCGCTGGTAGAATCTTTCTGCCTTATTTTTCTGTCATTTTTTGACTTGTTTCAGAATAGTTTTGAGACTTTCTTCGTCAATGGCGCCCATTTCGTACAATGTATTAGCTACTTCGCTTATTTTGAGTAGCGTGTGAATCTTTATTCCGCTTTTTTCGAGTTTTTCTTTTCCGCCTTCCTCTCTGTCCAAGAAGACCACTGCTTCTTTCACTACTCCGCCTTCTGCCCTTATGGATTTCGCTGCTTTTTTCAAGTTTAAGCCCGTGGTGACCAAATCGTCAACGAGTAAAACGCGGTCTCCAGAGACGAGGATTCCTTCCACTCTTCTTTGTCTTCCGTGGCGCCGAATGCCTTTGCGCACGTATAGAAACGGCTTTTTCAGGTTGTAAGCGATTTGGGACGCGAATGGTATGCCTGCAAGGGGGATGCCTGCTATCCTGTCGAAGTTTTTAAGCCCCACTTGGCTGGTGATGTATTCTCCGTAGAAATCGCAGATTTGCCTGAAAGCGTCTGGGAAACTGGGCACTACCCGGAGGTCTATGTAGTAGGGGCTTGCTTTGCCGCTTGTAAGTTTGAAGACGCCGAATTTTAAAGCGTCTATTTTGTGTAGGGTCTTAGCTATTTCAACTTTCTTTTTTTGGTTACTTTTTTGTATTGTGAAATTTTCACTTCCTTTTTGAAACTTGATAAATCTTGTTGAGTTCGGGAATCAAACATACGGTTCTAGGCAGTTCTTTCTTGAGGATTTCAGCGAACTTTTTCTGGTATGCTACTGAGTTGGTGTGATAGGGAACGGCTACTTGGGGCTTTGTTAATTTTGCGATTTCGAAGCCTGTTTCCGGCGATGTGCCTGGGGCGATTCCCACGGTGCAGAAGACAACGTCAAATTTTTCTCTTTCGCCGATGGCTGCAAGCTCTTGAAAAGGCAAGCTGTCAGCGGTGTGGAAGACTTTGACGCCGTCTTCGCTTGTAATTATATAAGTTACTGGCGCGGTTGCGGGGTGATTGCATTTTTCTGCTTTCACGGAGACCTCGCCGACTTTGATTTCTTCGCCAGGGCGGATTTCTTGCAGTTTCTTTGGGGGAATAATGTGTTGTAGGCGTTGTGCGGAGGCGGGGTCCGCTATGATTGTGCAGTTTGTGGCTTTTTGGATTTCCGTTATCAAAAGTTGGTCTAAGTGGTCGTAGTGTTCGTGGGTTATTAGAATGGCGTCTGCGTTCGGGAAACTGCGTGCTCTTATGTCCACGGGATCTATAACAAGCGTTTTTGAGGGGGTTTTGATTAGTACTCCTGCGTAATGGTTAAACCAGACGAATAGGATGGCATTTTTTTCGGGTGTTTTCTCGATTGGCATAAATTGATTCCTCACGTGCTAGTATTATTATGTGTTGAGTTTTAAAGAAGTTTTGTTGCGGACTATTGTGCTCTGCGGAGACTACCCCCTCCCTTATATAAAGACTGAAACAAAGATTGAACTTCTGGTCTCTTTCCCGTGATTGCCACGCGCTTCTATTGCCATTTGTTTCAATTCTTCACGCCTGCACTATGCTTGTAAACTGGTGACGCTACTTAAAACTTAAGTAAATTAACAAACCTGAAACGGTTATGCTTATAATGGTTGGGTGTGCAAGTGGATACGAGAATATTTCAGAACAGATTGGATTCCAAAAATCCTCAACCCACACCTAACCATAGTTACATAAGAATAAATCGTTAATAAAAGAAAACCGCAAGTGTCAACGTGAATCTTCACTTTCTCGATTTCACTTTTTCTTTTTCCTTTTTGCATAGAATTCGACTCTCACTTTTTTCGGAACCTTCTTTGTTGCCCGAAAGGATACTTTTTCACCTTTTTTCGTTCTGAAAGAAACGGGGACCTTCTTAGGGACTTTTTTAGTTGCCGTGAAAGACACTTTCTTTCTTCGAGTTTTCTTTTTTGGCATTAATGGTTCACCTCCCTCTAAACCTTTTATTATTTTGATTAATTCTCCTTTATTTCGCTATAAGTTTTTATATTTTTGGAAAATTTTTTAGGAGATAGTATCAATTTGAAATAGAGAAATAGAATGCCAGCACCTAAAGCAAAAAAGGAAAATGCTTGGTATGGTCGCCTCTCTCTGTATAGGTGGGTCACTGTGGTTTAGTTACATAGGAGAGCGGTGGGTCACTGTGGTTTGACGCCTAGACTCCACTGAGCGCCCTCAAGCCCTACGCTCTTACCCGCGCCCCCTTGAGCGCTGAACGTCCAGACTTAGGTTGCTCTCTCCCGAGCCTAGCCAGGTTCGCCTGGTGAACCGTGAAACCAGCTTCCCTACGGAAGCTGTCCATTGACCGCCAGCCTCAAGGGACGGATAGTCACTGTTTCGGAAAGGAAGGTCTAGGCGGCCTTTGACGCCTCAGCCTCAGCTGTCAGCCCGTCGTATAGAGGGTTTACGGTGCAGGGGACCCCTACCCCCCCGCCTAAGACCCACCGCCAAACATATCAAGTTAACACAAAACTATAAAACTTTGCCTACAAGTGCAGTGTCTTATGCGACGCGGAGAGTGCCTTTTTTTCCCACGCGCATTTGTCTTTCGTTTCTGAATGCTGAAATTCTTGCGTTTTCTATTTCTACGGTGTCGCCTACTGCTACCGAGTTTATTTGGTCGTTCCAGAGGCACAGTTTGATTTTTCCTGTGTCGTCTGAAACCATTGCGTTAGCTACATTGACGCAATTTCCAAATCTTGTGACGACGGATTTCGGTTTTGAAACTTCCACAACCTTTGCTTTAAGGTTTACCTTTTTCATTCCAACTCGTAAATCTTTAATCTGGATTGGCTGTGGCGTTCTGCACTTTTTGATTGGGTATCTATTGCTCAAATAGGTATCTGTAATCTCTTTTATCGGGTTTTTCTTTTTTGACAGGAACTCCTCAGAAATCTTGAATTGCGCTACGACTTTGGAACTCTGCGTTATGAGAAAGATTACTTTGTGGTTCTGTTTGAGTCGGCATTCTATGGAGAGGGTTCCGCATTTCGATTTTTGGTCTTTTTCAGCTGAAACCAGCGCGTTGAAAAACTTGTCTGCGTCAACTTCATACTTTACAGTGAGAAGCGCCAAGTATTCACGGGGGTAAAGTTTGCTCCTCATTGTGTTTCATCCTTGTTTGCGTGGTTTTTTTGGCGAGGTTATCCTTGTTGCCTTCGTCTTTTCAAAGCAGCAGCGCGTTCTAACTGCGGTGCCTTTGTGTTTGCTATTTTCTGCAAGGCAAACTGCAAAAATGACAGTTCTCATAGCTGACTTCAAACTTTCATTTTTCGTCAAGAATCACGCCGTAAACCGCGTCT
>CAZXCX010000118.1:0-3627 GCA_964639375.1 uncultured Candidatus Bathyarchaeia archaeon | reverse complement strand
CTCATTGTCGGTTCTGCTTTCTTCGTTTCAAACGCTGTGGTTGGGAGTTTGTGGGAATACTTCGGCTCATCATTGGCATCCGCCTACAGCATCATAACATCAATTATAGCTATCACGTTTATGATACTGTTTCTTAGCAGAAAGAGGTGAACTATGTTTTACGGGTGTGAATCCGAGTTTGTGTTTAGGCTAAGGGGTTTTTTCTCAAGATGTTGGACGGTGTTTATCTATGTGCACTTGCCAGGGAGGTTGGGAATAGGTTTAAATGTGGCTGGTTGCAAGTTATGTCGTTATGTTTGGGCGTTCATAACGTTATGCGTTACCGCAAAGAACTTACCTCCTCTTCTATAAAAACGCCCTCTCCAACAGAACTCAATAACTACTGTCTTCAGATAATGTGGTTTAGGATTTTCAGGGCAAGTTCTTGAATTTTAGTTGTAACGCAGGAAAGCTTAAATAGTGTAATGTTATATTTATCTAACATGAAGTTAAAAATGTATAATATAAAGTTAGAAATAGATAATGAGGTGTAAAAGTTGAAGAAAAATCACATCAGGATTTGGCAACGTGCGTTATTCGCGTTAGGATTGTCTCTATGCTTGACAGGCGCCTTTCTAATGGTAAACGGAAGTATCTTCGGCGACAGAACCACCGGCATCGCCATCGTTACTGGCATAGTCGGAATCGGCTTGATAAGCACTTTCACCACAAAATCGACACTTAAGAACACTACAAAATCACCAGAAAAAATCATAACTTCAGCAAAAAGGTGGCAACCATGACTACTTCTGTATGGCCAATTGTAAGCGTTGGAATAGCAGCCCTGATTGTATTAGTCGGCATTCTGGTAGCATGGAAAAAATACAAAGACAGAAAGTCGGGCTTTCCCGCACAGGATGAACGGACTCAAAAGATTAACGGAAAGGCTGCAACTTATGCTTTATACATTGGGTCCTATTCCATCTTGGCGTTTCTGGGGATACAACTCATAGGTATAGAATTCTTTGGCTTGCCCGACAATGATGCTGGATACCCGCTAATAGCAGCGCTCTTGGTTTACAATTTGTCATTCCTTGTACTGCGTTGGCTCTTAGGCAGAAAAGGCGACAACTAATGACATTTAAAACAAGAATCAAAGAACTAAGAGCCAGATACGACCTAACACAAGACGACCTAGCGAGAAAAGTGGGCGTAAGAAGAGAAACCATACTCTACCTGGAAAAAGGCAAATACAACCCTTCACTGATGCTGGCGCACCAAATAGCCCAAGCACTAAAAACAACCATAGACGACCTATTCATCTTCGAAGACGAAGAGGAACCAAAAAAATAGCCTGAAAAGAAAACTCGCAACTAACCTTCTTTGCAGAAAGTGCTCTCTACCCAGTCTTTTATTTCGTCTCTCACAACTCTGACTTTCCGCAGTATCTCCTCTTCGCTCCCTTTGAACGTTGATGGGTCTGGAAAATTTTTATGGATTTCTTTTTCTCCGGGAAAGAATGGGCAGGCTTCGCGTGCCGCGTCGCAGACCGTAACCACGTAATCAAAGGTTTTTCCTTGAAATTCCAGTATGCTCTTAGAATGATGCGTTGAAAGGTCAATGCCAATCTCAGCCATCGCCTTAGCAACGTAAGGATTAATTTGAGTAGGTGTGATTCCAGCGCTTTTTGCTTCGTACCTGTCTCCGCAAAGGGCGTTCAGGAAAGCCTCTGCCATCTGGGAACGCGCAGAATTATGCATGCAAATAAACAAAACCGACTTCAAACGTGTGCACCTAACATTGCTATGTCCCTTCGGACATACCTAATAAGATTTCCGAGTACACTGTAAAAGGCTGACAGAAATAATTAACACAACTGGAAAATAGAAAAAGAGGTCACGAGAGCAGTCTATTTCATTTTTTGCTTTTTCAGGCGTCCGCCTTTTTTCCAGAACACGAAAGCGAAAGCGCATGCAGCACCAGCGGTTAAGGTTCCAAGAGGCACTTCTGGAATCATCAGAATGTACGCTAAGACGCAAACGTTTGTTTCCACCGTCAACTCAAAGCAGGTTCCGATTCCAATTAGGTCTTGCCTGTAATCATCACTCAAATCCAAGTACAGTTGTGGCCACACGCTTTTGGTTGAAGCTTCAACTTTGATGCGTTCGCCATTCTGAATGTCTTCTGGCACCTTAACGGTAACAGCGGCTATTCCGTCGCTGTCTGTGTGCGTCATCGCTGGGTCCAATTCAACATCGTCTGCTCCGAGCACTGCGGTGAACAGCACTCTCACGCCAGGTTTCGGCACATTAAAGGCGTCTGTGAGTTTAGCCTTGAAAGTAATTGTTTCGCCTGGATTACCCATCACTGCTGACTGGTTGGTCGTTACGGGTTCAATCCACTGGAACACATCGCCCTGCCTTACAACATCTTTGTCTTTGACTTCTTCTGCTAGATTGTTGCCTGCGGTATCAAGGTCTGAAATGAGCCAAGGTTGTTTCACGTAGTCATAATCTCTTGTGCTGTTTAGAAGTCTCCAGATGGCTACTTGATTAGCAGCTGCCGCGTCATCGGTCGCTGGGGGATGATACCACGTCAAAATGTAACTCACGGCCCTCCACTCTGCATTTTCCGTTACTGCCGCTAATTCTGCGGGGTATGTGGTGCCGACACAGATTGTTTTGTCATAGTTTATGCAGTACGCCTTTGTCTGCTGGCTGCACTCTGCGTCGTCACCGCTCACCGTTATGGGGATTTCGCCCACCCAATAACGGTCTGACCAATGACCTTTAACGCTACCTCCGTTGGGGTTCCCTATTAATACGTTAACTGTTGTCGCAGCGTAAACAGCCACGCCTATGGATGCAAGAAGTAAACTTAAAAGTACAATGCACCCTACCTTTGAAGCCTTTTGCAAACTCGCCTTCTCCTTTTACAGGAGAACTTGCTCTAAGTTTATAAACTTTTATGGTCTTGAATCCAAGAAAAGACAAGCTAATTTTCTATAACTTTCTTCTAGTAAGGGATAATGAGAGTTTTAGCTTTATTTTTTTAAAGTTTTGTGTGTAGATTTGCTTTAATTTTCGATCAGAACATCTTAAATTTTGCCGCCTATCAATGCAGAAAGCATATGAAACCGTTACATCAATCATCAAAGACGACTATGACCCTACCATCTGAACCTCACAGTGCAAGCGCTCCCGACAATTGGCTACTTAACTACATAAAACGCAGTAATAGTTCAACTGTCGAAGAAAGCCAGATAATCACCCGAGCTTCACGAAGCAGCCTGTGCGTAGTATGTAAGGGTTCTAGGTTTCTCTGTGGGAAAACTCGCTGTCCAATAATGGTCAAAGTCAACTATTACCTGAAAAGCGTGCCGCTGATGGCAAGCGAAGACATTTCAGGCGTTTCGCCGCCCAGCGTGTTCATCGGAAGAATCGGCTACCCACACGTGTACGCTGGACCTCTCGTGCCGCCTGTTAACGAAGACACCAGCCTCTACGACCTGCCAGAACATTGGTTCGGAAGGTCAATTGACGAAATCGTGGGCTTCCGCTCGCTGCTTATTCGCGGCAAACACCGCGTTCACGTGCAAAAGTTCAATGAGGCAGGCAAGATAATGGAGCAAACCCGCGAGTTAGCCCT
>CAZXCX010000117.1:0-3628 GCA_964639375.1 uncultured Candidatus Bathyarchaeia archaeon | reverse complement strand
CATGTGGGTTTTCCCTCTTTTATAGGTGTTCCTATACAAATGGATTTCGGATAAGGTTCTTCCATAGATCAGCATCAAAAACACGTTTGCGCCTTCTTGCTGAGTGAAAGGATTGTTTTGATGTGAGCCATTTTTGAAACCCAGCTGTTCAGATAAATTGCCTTATCCTTCTTGCGTCATCCTCTAGCGCGTTTGCGCCGCGGATTTTGCGATGATGCAGAAATGAATGTTGCTTGTTCATGGGGATAACGTGGACGTGAAGGTGAAATATCACTTGACCAGCGGCTTCGCCGTTATTCTGCACAATCCTTATGCCTTCAGCAGATACTGCGTTCTTCACGGCATAAGCCACTTTCTTCACGATTTTGTACAGGTGCGCCACTTCTTCCTCTGGAATCTCATAAATGTTCTCGTAGTGTTTCTTTGGCACGACGAGTGTGTGACCAATGTTTATGGGCTGTATGCTTAGAAACGCGATTACTTCGTCATCCTCATAGACTGGGCGTGCAGGCGCTTCTTTGCGCACTATTTTACAGAATGTACAAGGCTCAGACATGGTGATTCCCGCTTTAATTATCCCAACACGCTGTGGTTTTTTAGTTTTGTGTAGACGTTAAAAGTGCAGCTATAGGTTTAAAAGAATTCTATAGGCAATATAACGTCATGGATACGTTGGTTGACGACATAGGGAGTTTCCCGTTACCGCTCGGCGTTAACAGAGAGACATTCAACAAGGCATATCAGCTTGCAAGAGAAGCCATAGTCAACCGAAGGGACATTAGGAAAGACGATTTTCTACTGAAAAATTTCTGTGCAGTCACGCTTGATTCATTTAAGACAAAAATCATCTCAGGATTGGATGTGGTTAACTATCCACAGCAATATGATGGGATCAAGCAAGTCGGCGATGCCATTCACACGGCAATGGCGAAAGGCTCTTTCCTAGTCGAAGAGAAGCAAGCGGTTCTGCCAGAAGTGCAGTTAATCAGCGAAGAAGCAAAGACTCTCTGCGAAGAGTTTGGAAAGAAAATTCTGTTACGCGTGTCCCTGTTTGGTCCTATGGAGCAATACCTGAAAGAGATAGGAACAACGCCGTACAGTGATGTGCTGGAGAGTTTCGCGGAGACTATACGGCGTTTCGCCAAAAACTCCATCTTGAACTCCAAGTACATCGAGACCAAGGTGGTGTCTATAGACGAGCCAAGCTTTGGGTTTCTAAGCATAGCCGCTGGAAGCAATTTGATACGCGATGTTCTGGAGAAAGCCTTTGACTTTCAAGGCGCAGTAAGGCAGATTCATCTTCACTCATCGTCAAGGTTGCCAGACTTGTTGGAAGTAGGAAATATTGATGTGCTGTCTTTTGAGTATGCCGCATCGCCAAAAAACATCGAAAGTGTCTCACGGAAAATGTTGGAAGACGTGGACAAGCAGGTACGCGTCGGCGTTTCAAGGACGGATATAGACTCGATCATGGCGGAACTGCATGATAAAGGCGTGACGAAGCCAACTGCGGAGCAGCTGGTCGAAGGCGAAGAAGCAATAAAGAAACGCTATGTTTCAGCTAAAGAGAAATTCGGAGACCGAATGACGTTTACGGGTCCTGACTGCGGCCTCGGAAGCTGGCCTTCCCAAGAAGCAGCCCAGCTTTTACTGAAAAGAACTGTGGACGCCGTAAAAAAATTGTAATAAGTGGATTGCGGCTGTGGCTATATATAAGGGAGGGGGCTATAGTCACCGCAGAGCATTAAAGCGCAATTATGATTTAGTTTTTAGGTGCTGCTTTTTCTACTGCGTTGTTTAGGCTAAGCATTTCTGTGTGTGCCTTCTTGACCAAGTCTGCTATTGTCTCTTTTGTGGGCATTGCGGCGTTCAGCGAAAGCGCAAAGGCTTTTTGATGGGCAGTTTTCAACAGCATGACCATGTTTTCAGGTGTCGGATAAGCTATGCTCAACGACAAGGCGAAAGCTTCCCTGTGGCTTTGTTCGAAGCTTTTGCGTGCTTCTTCAACGTCGATTTTGAGTTGGTTTCCGCTTATCATGAGGCCCTCATCCAAAATCGCCCTCATGGACAAGCCAGCCTCAACCGCCTTGATTCCAAGCTTCGACAGCACAGCTGCGAGCCTCTCCGAAATAGCTTCGCCCTTCCTAACCACTAATGTGTCTTTGCTTACCCAGACGCTTCCAGACTCGATTCTAGTGGGCAAACCAACCGCGTTCAGCTGACCTATTATCGGACCAGGCGGCTGTCCAGTGTTCCCTGCGGGAATAACAACGTTCATAGCGGCAATGTCGCCTGATTTGGCTGTCGTCTTAACCTTGCCGCGTTCTAAAAGAAGCGCTAACTTAAACGGGTTAAGATTGGTGAATAGGAAAAGGTTTGATCCCTCCAAGTATTCCTCGAGCTTCTTCAGGTCATCTCGCCTTATGTCTTCGATTGCAAATTTTGTCAGCGTGTTCTTCAAGACTCTCATGTAGACCTTGCCAGCTAGGTTTTTCTTAAACTCCTGAAGCTGCGTAGCGCGAACCTTCTGTAAGCTGGCGATCCCTATCGATTTGTATTCTTTCAGCAAATCTTTTATCTCTTCGATTTCGCTGGTTTTTTCTTTTAATACTTGTTGGGATGGCATCAGATTCCTCTCTTGTTAAGGTTTAATTTTTACAGGCTCACCCATGGATGTCTTAATAAAGGCAAATTTGATGTTCTTGAAGCCCCGTTTAAGTTTTCCCTCTACAACCCTCAGAACAGCTTGGATGTTAGCAACCAGCTCTTCATCTTTCATGTTCTCTGTTCCGATGGGACACTGAATTATCGGTTGGTTGCGCATTTTCACAACAACCGTCTTGCGATGCTTCGCTATCAGGCTTGCTATGTCCGCGTTGGGTGGAACAGGCACGGGCAGTTTTCCCCGTGGACCCAAAGCTGGGCCGAAAATTCTGCCTACAAGCGGCATTAACGGAGCCTCAGAAATAAACACGTCATAGTCACTCGCTAATTTTCGCAGTTCCTTCTTTTTGCCGGCTAACGCTTCAAGGTCTGCTTTTTCGATAACGAGTTCCGCTTTCGCTTTTCTAGCTTTAAGTGCCAATTCGCCAGGGGCAACAACGCAAATCTTGTTCGGTTTCCCTGTGGCATGAGGCAGCTCAACAACCTGTTGGATCTTTCCTTCTGGAGCTTTCATGTCAACTTCTTTGATGTCGAGGATTAGCTCTATTGTTTGGTTGAATTTTTTTTGTCCAGATTTTGCTTTTGCCTCTTTAACTGCGTCCAATAGCGTTTTCTTGTCTAAGGGCATTATGGGAGCCTCGTGCCAATGTGGTGTTGGAACCCAATTATAAAAATATTCGCTTATTCTTCGCCTTTTCCAAACAGCTCTTCATAGCTACCTTCATCAATTTCCTTTTGCACTTCGCGCGGGTCTTTGCCTTCAACGGTCACGCCCATGCTGACACAGGTTCCCAGCATTTCCTTGGCGGCACCCTTCAAAGTTGATGCCAACAATTCTGGACGCTTCATCTTGGCTATGCGCACAACCTGCTCCATGGTGAGGTCGCCCACTTTCTCCGTGTTAGGTGCCCCTGAACCTTTTTCAATCTTCAATTCGCTCACGATTAGCGCTGAAGCGGTGGGA
>CAZXCX010000116.1:0-3631 GCA_964639375.1 uncultured Candidatus Bathyarchaeia archaeon | reverse complement strand
CTTCTTTAGCTATTTCCTTTACGACTTCTCTTACTTCCACCATGCCAACAGGGTCCAAACCTAGGCTCGGCTCATCCAAAATAACCAGTTCAGGATTATTCAGAAGCGCCTGTGCGATGCCTATGCGTTGCTGCATTCCTTTGCTGTACTTTCCGATAAGGTCATTTTCTCTGCCTCTAAGTCCGACCAACTCCACCAGTTTGGGTATTTGCTCTTTGCGCTCTTGGTCGGTCATGCCGTACATTCTGCCATAAATGTCCAAAAGTTCCGAACCCTTCAAGTGCTTGGGGAACTTCGGCAACTCGGGCATGTAGCCAATGCTTAACCGGGAGTCTGCTTGGTCATGGAACAGTTGGAAAAAGCGGGCATTACGGTCTCCATGCACTTCTTGCCCGAGAACCTTAACGGTGCCTTCATTAGACCTTAACAATCCCACAAGAATTTTCATGGTTGTGGTCTTTCCTGCGCCGTTTGGGCCTAGAAAGCCGTGGATTGTGTTTCGTTTAACCTTTAAGTTTAGCTTGTTCACTGCGGTTAGTGAACCATACCTTTTGGTTAAGCCATTGGTTTCAATAGCAAATTCCATCTACAGAACGTCCCTTATGCTTATTCCCATCTAAGAGCATATAAGCGTTAAATATAGTTTCGTAAGAGGGGAATGGCCCCCAGAGCCGAAAAGCCGTCAAGCCTCAGTTCTACGCTAAAATTCAATGTTCATATAAGGAAGAGGATAGATGCCTCAAAGGCGCTAAATTCAAACGCCTAGCCGCCAAAAACTGGTTCTAAACTGAAGTTCAGGCTATGTATAAGGGAGATAGCTCTATGCAGAGCACTAGTGTTCGGGAAAGGTTTATTTCTGGATGTCTCCACATGATGTCTCCCGCACACTTCCCTCTTTTTTCAATTTCGGATTTACTCATTAATTGGGTTTTTGGAGGCTGAGCTATGACGGGAGTTCATCCTAAAATGCCCAGGGTCGGGTTTGAACCAGCGACCAGTGGAGATACCACCTGCAAAAATCCTCTTTTTATTGCATCCATACTTATTATGAATGTTAACATTTGCTTAACTCAATTTCTTTTTCGAAATGTTAATTATCGTGAAGAATATCTTTGGCTTTGAGGTGTTGGAAGTGCCTGTTGTACAACTAAATGTTTGGTCTGGGATGAGTTTGGAAAACAAGAAGAAAGTAGTGGAAGGGATTACGAGAGTTTTGGAGGAGATAGGCGTCCCTCAGGAAGCAATCACTATAATTATCTGTGAGGAGCCAAAAGAGAACTGGGCCTCAGGTGGCCAACTGCATTCGGAAAGATTTACAAATTTCAGATATAGACCGTAGTAGGGATTCGGTGTCAGACTGGGGCTTTGGTGTTGGGTTAGCTCCAGTTTTCTGGTAAAAGAAGCCGAAAATAATGTTGCGAGGCGACAGTTAGGTTAATTTGCGGAAGCAGAAACGGAGAAGGATGGAGCGGTGGCGGTCGCAGCGGCTGCGGCGGCTCTAGCTCTCTTAAAGACTGCTTATTCATTGTCTTCGCCTCCAGATATTGTTGGGATGACGCTGAGTTCTAGTAGCTTTTCTCTGCGAATTATTGTGAGTTGTGTTTCTTTTCCGATAACGTCTTCAGTTAAAAGTCGTGGCAAGTCGTAGAAGTTTGTGACGGGTTTTCCGTTGAACCCTACTATCACATCGCCCATGGCCAAGTTTGCTTTTTTTGCCGGTGAACCTCGCTCAACCGAAAATATCATGACTCCGCTGTCTTGGTCTAAGCCTGTTTGCTCCCCGATTTCTCTGGGAATTGCAACGCTGTTGGCAAATATGCCCAAATAGGCTTTTTTGATTGCGCGCCCACTCATAAGCCTGTCAGCTATGGTTTTTGCCTTGTTCACCGGGATGGCTATGCCGCGTGACCAGACGTAAGCGGTGTTTATGCCTATCAATTTGCCCTGAGCGTCTACGAGTGGCCCACCTGAGAAACCTGGGTTCAGTTTGGCGTCGGTTGCGATTATGTTTTCCATGGTTGTTCCGCGTAAGCCGCGGAGTGTGCCGTCTGGGTTTGTGATTATTCCTGTGGTTGCGGTTGGTTGTTGCCTATTGAATGGGTTAGCAAGGGCTAAGACGAATTGACCTGTGTTTAGCGTGGAAGAATCGCCTAGTTCGATAGGCTGGAAGTCGAGGTTTTTTTCGGTTTTAATCAGTGCTATATCATTATAGGGGTCAGTGCCTACTATGTGGGCGTCGTAGATTTTTTGTCCTTGACCTATTTTGACTTTGTTGCATCCAGCGATGGCGTGGTTGCATGTGAGTATGTAGCCGTCTTTGTTTAGGACTACGCCTGTGCCTTGTGACATTCGCGAGTTTACGCTGACTATGGACTTGGCAAGTTTTTGAACAAGCGCGGTTGTGGCGTCTGAAATGGATTTTAACACTTCTAAGGGATTGACTAACTGACTCATGTTATTTTTCACCCAAAAAGAAATGGGCACGATAGTATTTGTTGACTAAGGAGCACGAAAAGTCGGTCACAGGGTCAAGCTGGCATCAGGTAGAAATCGTCGCCGCCGTAGTAAGCTACGTGCCTCGCCAACCGCGTGCCTGAATAGAGTTTATCTATGTGCGCCATCAGCTGGTAAGTGGCTTTCAAGGCCAAGTCGAGATTGTTTTCGGCTAAGAATTTGGCGTCTATGTTAAGAGACGTATCGGATATATTTGCGGCGATTTGGATTCCGCCGTCTTCGGTGACCCATTTTAGCGTGACGCCTTCGTTGGTTTCTGATATGCCTAGCCAGCGGAGGATGCCGAACCATTTTCCCTTGAGCTCCGAGATCAGCTTTTGGGTCAGCATGTCAGAAGGTAAGAATGTTTGAAGCAGAGGCACACCTTGCGTTTTGTCGCGTGTGAGATGGAGTTTCAGTCTGGTGAGTTTCGGTGTGACCTTGTAGCCTTCAGGGGTTTTTTTCACTATGCCTTCTTCTTCGAGGCGGCTGAGTATGCGCGAGAGCGTTTCAGGATGCAAGCCTAATCTTCGCTTTAACCCGTCGAACGTGAACAGGGTTAAGCCTTCTTCGTCTATAAGGGACAAGACATCGGTGTCTCTTTCGCTGAGGGAATAGTACGGAGGAAGACCTTGCCAGTTAACGTCCGATAAAGGTACCATATCGTAAACACTGAATAATCGACACCTATTAATGTTGCTTTTGAATTTTGGTAAAACCCAACATTCTGGAAAGGTTTATTTTTAAGCACTGCGCTAACATTCAAAATTGCAGGCGGACTACCAGAGTCCGCTGGGATGTAGCCCAAAGTGGGCTGAACCGCAAACATAAGATGAGAGGTGAAAAAAGAAAGATGGCATACAAGTACATAGCCGAAGCATGGTCTAAGCCAGAGAAATCCTACGTAGACGAGCTCATGCACCAGAGACTAATCGAATGGCGAAAACAGCACACAGTAACCCGCATCGAACGCCCAACAAGGCTTGACCGCGCAAGAAAACTAGGCTACAAAGCCAAACAAGGCTTCGTCATAGCCCGCACAAGCGTCCGAAGAGGCGGATTAAGAAAACAACGCCCCAGATCAGGACGCAGACCCAAACGCATGGGAGTCAAAAAATTCAAACCCGCCAAAAGCTTA
>CAZXCX010000115.1:2565-3654 GCA_964639375.1 uncultured Candidatus Bathyarchaeia archaeon | reverse complement strand
TACCTATGCATTCGCAAATCGCAAGAAAATGAAATCGAGCATAACAGTTCTCGAAACTCCTTTCAGAGAGACAAAGAAGTGGACTTCTGAACTTCAGTTTTGACGCAAAAAAAGCATGGGCATTCTGACCACACTAAAATTTCAGCTTTAAGATTTTCAACCTCGTTTTTGAACAGAAAATATTTTTCTGTATTCAAGATCAGCTAAATGTTGTGAAATAGGGTCTTGGATCGGGTTCTTTAGACTCAAAGACCCCTGAAAATCCTTAATGGTTGCGAACTTGGAGGATTGACTAATTGGATGAGCGTGAAACCATTCTTACGTTTTCTTCGTGAGCAACATGTTTGCTTTGTCAAAAGAAAACCAACGGTATCTTTGGCTGTAAAACAGCTTGAGATATTCTTCTGCGTACTTAGGGTCAAATGGAAGATCTTCGGCGGAGATACGCTCCTTATGCCTGAATAGATCTTCAACAGCTATTTCTGCTATTGGGTAGTTTAGCAAAAGCTCTTCTATTTCGTTGTACAAGGCTATTGTTTCTACACACTCGTCCACGTACGACAAGAATTTAGGAAGGCTTTCCAACACTTGACTAAGCTTATCCTTTGATGGCTTTGATGTTATTTCCATTGCAGAAGCCATTCGTTTCATTAAAGCATCGTTTTTCTCCCATAAAAAGTCCTCTGAGGGCGCTAGAATTTCGATTGCTTTCTCCTTACTCTTCAATGTTTCATAAAGAATCGAAAGTACATCTCTGGCAATACTCAACGAGGATTGGAATACATCTTTTATTATTATAACGTTAATGACGTTAAGTGCCTTTTTTTCGATGTCAATTTTTATGTTCTCAACCTTTTTCGCGTTATCCATCATTTTTGTAAAATTATCGCCTAAAACTGGTAGTAATCTTTCGTTTTGAGTGGTTAAATTAGCAATAGAAGCTAATGAGTTCTGAAGACAATCTACGGACTTGGAAATTTGAACTTTGTATTGCTTGTTCCAATTATTGAGTGCGACGAAAAGTGCATCTAAAGCTATCCAAGGAGAAGTTGCTTTTTCGTCAAGTTTTTTCTGTGCAAATGCTATTGA
>CAZXCX010000115.1:0-2465 GCA_964639375.1 uncultured Candidatus Bathyarchaeia archaeon | reverse complement strand
TTCATTGAATATCTTATCTATTTCTGACGCTTCCTCTAACCTCATTGAGGCCTTGCTGAGAACGTCGTTAAGCCTGTCTCTAACCATCATTGTTTTAACTTCAAAAGGACCGCAGGAGATTGGAAGACTGGTCTTGACTTCATACAGTTCATCTTCAAAAATTTGTAGCTTTGCCTTGAGTTCTTTGGCCTTTTCCATGATCATATCGATTGTTGTTGTTTTTTTAGGAGTATAATCGATCAGGAATGTGGGTAGTGTGAATATAAGGGTCGCAAAAGTTGCGATTGCCATCTGTGCACCATTAATATCAACCCTAAACGCTAAGGGACCTTGAAGACCGCTTGCTAAAATGAAGAATAATGCGACTCCAACGGTTGCCGACATGGTAGGGAGCAGCCTCTCGCCGTGCGAGATATTGCTCTTTGCTAAAAACGTGCGCGTCAAGAAGACAAAAGCCGAAACTATGCCAATTACCATAAACAAAAATAGAATTATTCCGGGCAGAGAATCGAAATAGTGGGATAAAATCTCGAGTAGAGTTCGTTCCATTACTGGAGGGGTTCCTGTAATTTGGTCACTTATGGAGTACACAACTTTGGATGTATCGTATAATCTGAATTGAAGCATTGATTCTTGAACGTCCTTGAAGATTTCTGTTAAAGGAACATAAATGGGTGGACTGGTGCCAGGTTCAACCCACCAATCCCACTTCTCTATGGGTAAGACCAGGTTAAAGTACTGCATTACTTGTAGGGGCACTGAAATTAACGCGTAGTATATGGCAGTCAGAAACGAGATTTTTTTGAAGAGGACCATAGCAGTGAAAATCAAGGGTATGGCAAGAAAGTAGGTTTGGCTGAAGAAAAGCGAAATCGCTGCGATTATGCCTAGGTTAATGGAAATAACCGCTTTGCGGCTGTGAAAAATCAAAGGAAGAGCCGTGAACAGGAAGAGGAAAACAAAAACAAAGGCTCCGCGAATTTCAGGCGCGCCCAGCATCGATATGAAATTCATTTTGGACAGGTTATACATCAAGCCTAGCCCGATAGTCAAGCCTCCTATGGGCATACCGAATCTTGGTTTCTTGTATGTGAGAAAAGCTATTAGAAAGGCTAGGACTGCCGGCAATGGTTGTGGAAAAAGCGGCATTATTGATAATCCTAAAAGCATGCTAGCGAGCGTAATCGGCAAAATCAGGAGCTTAAGAAATTCTGGTTCAGGCGCGCTTTCTTTCTCTTTTTGCCTTCGCTTTTTAAACGAGCCTAGAAATCCCAATCTCCGCGGCTTTGGGGTTGGTTTTTCCGTCTTTTCAGTCGGGGATTCTGGTGCCAGTTCTTCTGTCTCTTCAGGTACAGGCTTTTGGGTTGTTTCTTCTGCCTCTTGAGTTGGTAGTTCTGGAGCTAATTCCTCTTTCTCTTCAGCTACAGGTTCTGTGGTTGGTTCTTCTGTCTTTTCGGTTAGGGGTTCTGGAGCTAACTCTTTTGTTTCTTCCGCTTCAGGCTCGGGAGTTGGTTCTTCTGCTTCTTGAGTTGAGGGTTCTGGAGCTAATTCTTCTGTCTCTTCAGCGACAGGCTCCCTTGGTTTTTCTGGTTCAGGCGCGCTTTCTTTCTCTTTTTGCCTTCGTTTTTTAAACCAGTCTCGAACTCCCAATCTACGCAGCTCCCCCCGACTTCAAATACATTAACCTAAAACCTTATCTTGTCCAACTATTCTTAAAGTTTACCGTGAAAACCTGAAATGGTTAGAAAGCGTAAGAAGGGTAAGAGCAAACGCAAACCTCGTCTCGATTCTGTTGAAAAACCAGAAGAGAATATTGAACCTCTAAAGCCAACTTTTCATAAGCCAGCTATAATATGCATAGGGGAATATCCAATAAAGATTCTTCTAAGGGGGTCTTTAGTGGAGAAGAAAGAGGAACCTCTGCCCATATTTATTGACAAGTCCAGCGAAGATATTGCTGAATGGAGCCAATCCAGTCTTAATCCAGAAAATATTTTGGGTCTGGACCTCAACATTGACACGCATTTTTGGTTCCAAGTTTTGCCCTGCATTGCGAACGATGGTGCTCTTATTGCGCGTTTAAAAGACAAACCTATCGACAACTTACGTGGAGCTGTAATAGTATCCTCTTTATGGGATGGTGTTGGTAGTGGTTTATTGCCGGCTTTGATTTCGCAATTCAAAGAGTGGAACACAAATACTGTAGCCTTCGGTGTTTTACCTTCTCAAATGCAGGTTTCCGATGTTCATTTTAATGCTTTTTCGTCTATTGGAATATGTGTATCAAAGGGTTTCGCATCTCTTTTGCTTTTGGATAGGGATCAACTCGAAAGTTACGTAGGAGTTGACAGAAGCGGCTCTGTACTAAAGGGCAACGTTGTTTTTAATTATCTGCTGGAATTGGTGTCGGCTAAGGAAACGTTTGTTCAAGAACTCTCCGAGTTGTCTAGGGCTTTTGATGTTAG
>CAZXCX010000114.1:0-3702 GCA_964639375.1 uncultured Candidatus Bathyarchaeia archaeon | reverse complement strand
ACGAGTTTTTCCCAGTCTGTCTTTTCCAAAGTAAAGCACCGAGTAGAATACTGTAAACAGCCCTTTTTAACATATATGTATTAAAACTAAGCTTGTTGTCTGGATTCTTCTTTCTCGCAATTGATTTATGTGTTTGTGAAATGGTTGGGACTGTTGTGCTCTCGGTGACTATAGCCCCCTTATTTAAAGACTGAAGTGTAGAGTGAACCGCGGGGTCTTTGTCAAGAAATCTTGACTAAGGTTTGAGCTGCTTGGTCAAGAAACCTTGACTAAAAATCTTCGCTGTAAGCTTGTTTTGTCAAGAAACCTTTACAAAAAAGTTTTTATCGCGAAAAAACCCTATATTAAGCAGGGATTGCCTGTGGAAAAGAAGACGCTTTTAACCGCAGCCTTCATCTTAGCGCTCTTTTTAATGGCGATGACTGAAGGATGTTTCGTCCAATTTGCACAGGCAAACCCGTACCTGTATCATGAGGCTGTGGCTCCTCCAGAAGGCGCAACTCCACTTGTAATCTCGGTATTGTCTCCAAAGAACAATGCCGTGTACAGAGTGAATGATGTCGCTCTTACGTTTAACGTAAACGCACAAGGCACCAGTCTTGACTCTATATACGGTATTTCTTTCAAGGCAAGTTGGATTAAAGACAATGTAACTGTTTACCCTGATTTTTCCAAGTTTTGGAGTTACAATGAAACTTTTTGGGACATGCCTGATGGCGAATACAGCGTAGTCATTACCGCTTGGGGAGGAGGCCACTATGCTAGAGGTTTGACGTACTACTCTTTTCACATGACAACTATCTCGGTGGTTAATTTCACAATCGCTTCTCCTCCAGAAGTTTCGATTCTTTCTCCGCTGAATAAGACGTACGACTCATCTGATGTTGCATTAAATTTCACCGTGAACGAAGCGGTTTCACAAATCTCGTATGTCTTGGATGGGCAAGAGAACATGACAGTAAATGGAAACACAACATTAACTGAATTGCCTAATGGAGACCACAATGTAACAGTTTACGCAACCGATGAGTTTGGAAACACCAGCGCCTCCGAAATGATTTATTTCAGCGTTGAAGTGCCAGAGCCCTCCCCAACAGCAACATTAGTTGTGGCTTCTGCCCTGTCAATAGCTGTTATCAGCATTGGTTCTGTCCTGTACTTCGGTAAAGTAAGGAAAAGAAGGCTAGAATAGAGCTATGAAAAGAACAGCGTTAGCATTAACGGCTATAATAACACTCTTGTTCTCAGCGATACCTATAACACCATGCGTAAAACTCGTTTCTGCTCAAACGCTCATAACAATTAAAGCGGATGGCAGTGTTTCCCCTTCAACACCCGCAATTCAACAAATTGGAGATCTCTACATTTTAACAAGCGATATTGGAGGCATCGATATAGAAAGGAGCAACATGACGCTTGATGGAAACGGACACACACACCAAGGCGGAGTTGGCGGAATTACCCTGAAAAGCGTCGAAAACGTAACAGTGAAAAACTTCATCATAAAAGACTGCCAGTACGGCGTTTATTTAAATGAATGCTCAAACATCACGGTCTCTAACAATACAATAACGGGAACAGCAGTTCCTGTTCCGTCGGAGTTAACAATAGAAATATTGAAATCGCTTTTCTCGGAGTTAACAGGAGGCATCACCGTTCGGGGAGGAAATCATGACACAATAGTTGGAAATAGATTAGAGGATAATGTCTACGGCATGAATCTCGCGGTTGAAGACAGCCTCATAATTGAAAACAACATTATTAACAACGTTCATGGAATAGAATTATGGAACGCCTCAAACAACACTTTCTACCATAATAATTTCGTCGATAACCACGCGAACGTTGTCAAACATGACATGAAATCCCTACAAGTGAACACTTGGGATGATGGTTCCTTTTCTGGCGGAAACTACTGGAGCAACTACAACGGCATAGACGTCAACGGCGACGGTATAAGCGGCACACCATACACAGTTTGCTCTAACAATCAAGACCGTTACCCTCTAATGAAACCATGGGAACCCGACAATGCGCCTCCACATATTTTCATTTCTTCGCCAGAAAACAAGACATACAATGACAGCAATGTCACGCTGGCTTTTTCCACAAGCGAGCCCACTTCAAAAATAAGCTACAGCCTTGACGGGCAAAACAACGTGACCATAACTGGCAACACCACTCTGAACGAGGTGCCAAACGGCTCCCACAACCTAACGGTGTACGCAACCGACGAGTTTGGAAACACTGGAGCTTCCGAAATCGTCTATTTCAAGGTAGAAGCGCCCGAGCCTTTTCCAACAATACCTGCCGCGACTGTTTCTGTAGCCACAATAGCCGTGGTGGGCGCTGTTCTGCTGGTCTACTTCAAGAAAAGGAAAAAGTGATGCTCATGAAAAGAAAAGCATTAGCACTTACACTAATCTTGGCTTTCATAATATCTGCGATGGCAGGAACAAAATTAGTTAATTGGGCAAAGGCGAATCCGTGGATGGGGACTGATTGGGTGTCTCCAGCAGCCGCAACGAAACCACCTATACTGACAATAAAGTCTCCAGAAGAAAACAGTGTATACAACTCAAACAACGTCACCCTTAGTTTCAATGCGCGTCTCGGAGAATCGACTTCGGCGAGTTATATGAGGCTGATGAAGGTTTATTACAAAACAGATTGGGAACAAAACGAAACCTACGTTTACAATAATGAAGGCATTAATATTCCTTATGACCCCAATGCAATTACCTATTTTTCTTATAATATCAACCTGACAGGAGTGCCAGAAGGAAAACATTACATAACGGTTCACGCCGTTGAATGGGGCGCATACATCGATGGCTTATTTGTGCATATGTTTAGTATTAACGGTTCTTCATCAGCTAGCTTCACCATTGACGTTTCTCCAAGCGTTTCAGTTTTGTCACTTGTAAACAAGACATACGACCTTTCGGATGTTCCGTTACATTTCACAGTAAACCAGCCAGTTTCGCAAATCGCATACAGCCTTGACGGAAAAGAAAACATTACCATTTCTGGGAATACGACCTTAACTGGATTGGCTAACGGAGACCATAATCTAACAATTTATGCAAAAGATGAGGCTGGGAACACTGGAGTTTCCGAAACCATTTATTTTAGTGTGGAAGTACCAGAGCCTTTCCCGACGACGTTTGTAGCGGCTGCTTCCGTAGCCACAGTTGCCGTGGTTGGTGTAGGTCTGCTGGTCTACTTCAAGAAACGTAATCGTTAAGCGGCAATCTTGCCACTTTCGATTCCAAGCAACACCCACATTCACCAAGACGCAAACGCATTCAAGCTATTTTACGGTTACAGACTTCGCCAAGTTCCTCGGCATATCTGGATTCAGTCCTTTCTCAAGTGCCATGTAGTACGCCAGAAGCTGCAAGGGTATCGCAAACGGTATCGGCGACAGAACCTCAGGTATTCCTTTAGGAACCTCAACGTAATCGTCCGACAATGCCTTAATCTCCTCATCGCCTTCCTCTACAATCGCGATTATCGAGGCACCTCTGGCTTTCATTTCCATTATGTTGCCGATCAAAGTCTTACGGGACTCATCCTTGGCGCAGATGAACACCACTGGAAAACCAGTTTCAATGAGGCTTATCGGGCCATGTTTGCTTTCTCCAGCTGGAAAGGCTATTGATGGAATGTAGGCTATCTCCATCAGTTTGAGTCGCCCTT
>CAZXCX010000113.1:0-3761 GCA_964639375.1 uncultured Candidatus Bathyarchaeia archaeon | reverse complement strand
TTGAGAAGACAGGCGATAAAGTTACGCGGTACAAAGTAGGCGACAGAGTCTTCGTGTCGCATCATGTGCCGTGCAACAAGTGCCGCTACTGCCTAAGGGGGCATCACACGGCATGCGAGACTTTGCACACGACGAATTATTATCCCGGTGGTTTCGCCCAGTACGTGCGCGTGCCCAAAATCAATGTTGAACAAGGCGTTTACAAGCTTCCTGACGGCATGTCTTTCGAGGAAGGCACTTTTATCGAACCCTTGGCTTGCGTGGTTCGCGGGCAAAGGCTTGCAGCACTCCAGAAAGAGGACACACTGCTAATTATCGGTGGCGGACTAGCTGGGAACCTGCACGCGCAGCTTGCAAGAGCGCAAGGCGTCCGAGACATCATCGTGGCTGGCGTGAACCAGTATAGGCTCAGGTTGACTAAAAAATTCGGAGCCCACCGCACCATAGATGCGAGACTGAATGTTCCGCAGGAGCTGAAGAAAATAAATGGGGGACGACTGGCAGACCAAGTGTTCATCTGCAAAGGTGGTGCATCTGCAGCTTTGACAGCGTTGGAGTGCGTGGACAAGGGAGGAACCATCCTGTTCTTCGCCGTGTCTGACCCAACGGTGAGAATTCCCGTGCCCATGACTGAGTTCTGGAGAAACGAGATTACGCTGAAGACCAGTTATGGCGCTGCGCCGCGGGATTTGGAAGAATCTTTGGCGGTTCTGGCTCAGAAAAAACTGAATGTTGCGGACATGATTACGCACCGGTTCGGCATTCAGCAGGCAGCGGAAGGTTTCAGGCTGATGGCGGAGTCAGGAGCTTCTTTGAAAGTTATAATTGAGCCTAATAGAAATTAGCGGCAAAGAACGTGTAGTTTCTGTTTCGGACTGATGTGCTGTTTTTGACTTATACGCCCTCTATAAATAGGTAGAAATAGTAGTTGATTTGGCTGAATGTTGGTGGATACTAGTGCTCTCTGCAGACTATAGCCCCCTTATTTAAAGCATGAAACACAGGTTGAACTTTTAAGGTGTTTTTTGTGCAGGTTGAATTTTTTGGTTAGGAAAACGCGTAATGGCAATAGACCCTCTACTGGTTTCTGCAATGAATGGTTATTAGGCTCCAAATATATCGTTTGTCAAGAAATCTTGACTAAAAACTGGGCGTTTCTGGCTTGTTTAGTCAAGAAACCTTGACAAAAACCCATATATTAAAAAAGAGCCAATATTCTGTTGGGTAAGTTCACGCATGAGAAAAACTGCTGTCGTCACCCTAATCCTGATAGGCCTGATGACTCTAGGCGTAGTTTGTATTCAACCCATTAAAGCAGAATATCAAGGCGACATCAGCATAAACGCTGACGGAAGCATAAGCCCCTCAACAGCGCCCATCGAACGACTTGGTGACAGCTACATTTTAACCAGTAATGTCATTGGAAATATAGCAGTAAAAACAAACAACATCGTATTTGATGGAAATGGACACGTAATTTCAGGTTTTCAAATGTATTCAGTGAAAAATGAAACCTTAAGAAACCTTATCATTACAGGTGGTAACATTGGCATTGCTTTAAGTGATGTATCGAACGTCACTATTACGAATAACACTATAACGGGAACAAGTGCCTTGCCTTTAATGCCAACTGCTGGAATCGACGTTGTACGTGGAAGCTTTAGCATCATAGCTGGAAATAACTTTGTAGACAACAAGGTTGGCATATCTCTCGTTGAATGCTCACATAACGTGATTGTTGGAAACAACTTTACAGGCTGCTCCACCGTTTTTCTTTTATATGACAGTTCAAGCAATACTATCTATCACAACAACTTCATCAACAACACGATAATGCTGGAAGATACTGGTTACTTAGGATACGGTATAGTTTCCGTTAACATCTGGGACGACGGTCGTGGTCTTGGCAACTATTGGAGCGACTACCTTACAAGGTATCCTAACGCCACAGAGATAGACACCGCTGGAACAGGTGACGCACCCTATTTTGTAAGACCGCATGGCTATGTTGACCCTTCAAGCTTATCGGGTGAGGCGAAGGATTACTGGAGCAGACTAAATGCGTTATGCGCTAGTAATATTGACCGTTACCCACTCATGAAATCCTTCACGACTACTCCGCCGAAAATATCGGTTCAGTCGCCGCTGAACCAGACGTACAACGACTCTAGCGTACCTTTAACTTTCTCAGTAGATGTTCTCTCACCCGATAAGAGTGTTAACTGGACTGGCTATAGTCTTGACGGGCAAGACAACGTAACCGTCACGGGCAACGCTACTTTAAGCGGGTTAACCAACGGCTTGCACAACGTAACAGTCTACGCAAAAGACACGTTTGGAAATGAAGGTGCTTCAGAAACGATAACCTTCACTGTCGCCTTAGAGCCTTTCCCAACAACAATAGTCATAGCTTCCGTAGCATCAGCGGTTGTTGTGGGCGCAGGTCTTCTGGTCTACTTCAAGAAATATAGGCGACAGTACGATTCAAACAACTTAAGCGGAGTCAGAGTATCTGACTCGTCTATGGCCGAAAAGGCAATGCTGTTATTTAGAGAATTATTGTAAAAAAATAGTTTGGTTCTCTCAATAGATATGTGTCTTCTAAATTAACTAATCTTGTATCGTTTCGGCTCCAAATATGCGCTTTTAACTTGCTGTGAGTTAAGAAGCGCTTGAACTCTTACGTGATGTTGGCAAAGACTAAAATGCGTCTGCTTGGCATTGAATAACCGATGCTCATGGACCACATTATGGACTCAGTTAAGAAACGACGGAGCATCAGAAACTACTCCTCTCGAAAGGTCTCAACTGATATTCTTCGTCAAGTTTTGGAAGCCGCAAAGTGGGCGCCATCAGCGCACAACGCCCAACCATGGAGATTCATCGTTTTAACTGACGCGTCTTTGAAGCGTGAGCTGTCGGAAGCTATGGCTGATGTGTGGGTAGCGGACATGACTAAAGACGGCGTACCCTGTGAAGCTCGTGAGAACCAGCGTAAAGCATCCGCTGAACGGTTCACTCATGCGCCAGTGCTCATAGTTGCGTGCCTAACCATGAAGGACATGCTCAGGTACGCAGATGAATCGAGACAAAAAAGCGAGCGTGATTTGGCAGTGCAGAGTTTAGGCGCTGCTATACAAAACATGCTTCTAGCGGCGCACGCTAAGGGTTTGGGTGCTTGCTGGTTCTGCGCGCCGATATTCTGCAAAGAGACAGTACGAAGGATTTTGAAGATCCCTGATGATGTCGAGCCTCAAGCGTTAATCACATTGGGGTATCCAGCTGAAAAGCCGCGTGCACCATCCAGAAAACCGCTTGAGAATTATTCGTATTTGGATTATTGGGGCAAAAAACTGTGATCGCAATAGAATAGACCAGTGTGGATCTTCTAATCATGTTTCTGATTATGTTTTCTTGATTCCCTCTTTTGGTTCAGGCTTTTTTTCTTTTTCGTCTGGAATGAAATCCATGGAAACCGAGTTCACGCAGTGCCGAACGTTCTTTTTTGTGAAGCGTTCTCCAACGAAAACGTGGCCCAAATGCGCGCCGCAGTTGGCACAAGTGATTTCTGTGCGAACTCCATCTGGGTCAGGAGTTCTCTTCACTGCGCTTGGAATTTCGTCGTCGAAGCTTGGCCATCCGCAGCCAGCCTCAAACTTGCTTTCAGAGCGGTAAAGCGGCGCACCGCACCGTTTGCAGACGTATGTGCCGCGTTCCCAAAACGCGTAGTACTTGCCAGTGAAGGGCATTTCCGTGCCTTT
>CAZXCX010000112.1:0-3767 GCA_964639375.1 uncultured Candidatus Bathyarchaeia archaeon | reverse complement strand
TAACATTCTTGGCGTATTTCATCAGAAGCTCTTCCCCCTTCGCGTGGCCGATGTTAATGGCGTACCTGTTTCCAAGATCAGTCAGCATCAGATCATAACCGTAATCAATTATAGCACAGCCCATGTATGGCGCAAAACACCACTTTGACATCTTTTGAATGTTAACGCCTATAATTATTGATGCCTTTCTCTTTTCAAAGTAGTATGGATCTGACTTGGTTTCTCTGAAAATCTCATCCATGTGAAGCAGAGCCACTATATCATAAGGGTGAACGCCGATGATTACCATGGGCTTAACATCAGCTGGATCCTTGGCAGAAAATCCATTAGCCACATTATAAGTAACCAGAGTCTCGCGCTGAGGAAAGAAATACTTCTTCGGAGGGAGAAGAGTCACGTCATAATCCAGCCTCAGTTCGCCGGCAGATTCTAAATGTCCAAAAGCGAATTTGTCGCCCTTTGATTTGACACCTATAACGTTCAAAGAGCTGTCTTTTATCAGTGTGTTAACGAATTCAGCAAAGTCTTCTTTTAAGATTACACGCATTTTTATCCTCTCTCTAAATTATTCAAGGCAAAGTAAATTTATTGGAAGTAATGCGTTATTGCAACATTTATGGTTTTCTATGATTAGGGTTCGTTGATAGTTTTCGAAAACCTGAACAATTTAGGGCGTATTTTCCAAAGAACTAATTAAACGCGATCACGCTTAGTCATAACTAAGACTTTTCAAGATAAGTTTTATGATTTCGTTATTATTAGTTTATATACAACTACTTTTTCAGTAATGCCTGAGATGTCGGGGTGAGTTTAGAAAATGTTAGAAGCCCCAGTGTCGGAGGATCGGATTTTTGTCAAAAGATGATAATCGCCGCGTAATGTTAGAAAAAGCGATGAAAGAACATGACTATCAAGAGAGCGCTCTTCTGGAAATACTTCATAAAGCCCAAGGAATCTACGGCTACCTTGACAGAGACTTGTTAATGGATATTTTCCAGTCTCTTAACCTTCCCCCAAGTCACGTGTTTGGCGTGGCAACATTCTACAGCTTCTTCAACTTAGAAAAACCAGGTGAACATATAGTTACAGGCTGCTTAGGAACCGCTTGTTACGTGAAAGGCGTTGAAGAAATCATGCAAGCTATTGAACGCGAATTCAACCTCAAAAGAGGAGAAACCACAGCCGATGGAAAACTTTCATTGTTTGTCACACGGTGCATAGGGGCATGCGCAATGGCACCATCCATAATTATTGATGGCGAAGTCATAGGCAAAGCAACAAAAGAAGTGGTGATAGAAAGGATCAGACTTTCGCTTGGAGGTGCAAAGGTTGAAACTCGCTGACCTTCAGATGATAGCCGAACATGAAGTGGATTTTCAAAGAGCCTGCAAGCACCGTATTAATGTGTGTTGTTCGAGTGGCTGTGTTCACTTCGGCGCTTTTAAAGTTTTAAAGGCATTTGAAGACGCAATTAAAGAGTTTGGAGTTGAAAAGGAGTGCAAAGTCGCAAAAACCGGGTGCGTAGGCACATGCTCGGTAGGTCCAGCAGTTGTTATTGAACCTGGCGACTATCTTTATCAGAGTGTCACTCCGGAAAAAGTTCGGGAGATAGTGCGAGATCACATCGTTTTAGGCTTACCCATGAAAGAGATGCTTTATAGAAATGAGGCGTTTTTTAAGAAACAACGCAGGTTGGTTCTTAGGAACGCTGGCAAGATTGACCCATCCAGAATTCAGGATTACATTGCCATGGGAGGGTACTCTGCCCTTGTCAAATGCTTGGCCACGATGACTTCCCAAGGCGTCATTTATGAAGTTGTTAGCAGCGGTCTCAGGGGTCGAGGAGGCGCAGGCTTTCCCACAGGCCAAAAATGGAGCCTCGTCGCAAGAGCCCACGGCTTTCCTAAATACATAGTGGCTAATTTAGACGAGGGCGATCCAGGCGTCTTTGCGAATCGAGCCTTGGCTGAAGCAGATCCACATGCGATACTTGAAGGCATGCTCATAGCCGCCTACGCCATAGGCGCAGAAAAGGGTTACATTTACATAAGAGCCGAGTACCCCTTGGCCATTCAAACTTTACAAAAGGCTATCGCTCAGGCAAGATCAATGTCTCTTCTAGGAGAAAGCGTTCTTGAAACATCTTTCAAGTTCAATGTTGAACTACGTTTTGGGGCAGGAGCGTTTGTGGCTGGCGAAGAGACGGCCATACTTGCTTCAATTGAAGGTCGTAGGGCTATGCCTCGCCCGCGTCCACCATACCCAGCCAATTCAGGCTTATGGGGCAAACCTACGCTTATTCAAAACGTTGAGACTTTGGCAAACATCCCCTTGATAGTGTTGAATGGTGGAGCATGGTTTTCCAAGATCGGCACACCCAAATGCACTGGAACCAAATGCTTCTCATTAACGGGTAAAACTAACAATCCAGGGCTTATAGAGGTTCCAATGGGTATCACGTTGAGAGAGGTCGTGTTTGCCATAGGCGGAGGAGTACAAGATGGAAGGAAGTTTAAAGCGGTCTTGGTTGGCGGTCCCTCGGGCGGATGTCTTCCTGAGACTCTTCTAGAACAGCCGATAGATTATGACTCGCTGACAAATGTTGGAGCCATAATGGGTTCCGGCGGGATCGTCGTACTCGATGATCAGTCTTGCATGGTTGACACTGCAAAATTCTTCACTGAATTTTGTGTGGACGAATCCTGTGGCAAATGTACTCCTTGCAGAGCAGGCCTTGCGAGAATAAAGGAAATATTTGAAAGAATCACGCAGGGAAACGGCAAACTTGAAGATATTACTACACTGGAAAAATCTGGTGTTTACATCAAGGAAGCAAGTCTCTGCGGTCTTGGGCAAACAGCACCTAACCCTGTCATAACGACTTTACGATACTTTAGGGATGAGTACATTCAGCATATTGTGGAGAAGACTTGTCGGGCTGGTAAATGTTTCAAAAAGGAGGGTGAGGTTTAAACCTTGAGCGTTTCAACCGTTAAACTGAAAATAAATGGTGTTGAGGTTACAGTTCCAGAAGGCACAATGATCCTGAAAGCTGCTAAGGACAATGGAACCATTATTCCTACACTTTGTAATTTAGAAGGCTTAACCAGTTACGGTGGGTGTCGCTTATGCCTCGTAGAAATTAGTGGTTCACCTAAGCTCTTTCCAGCCTGTTCAACGCCTGTTAGCGCAGGAATGGAAGTTACTACAGAATCGGACAGACTTAAGGAATACCGCAAAATGACTGTGCAATTACTCCTTTCCGAGAGAACCCACATCTGTTCGGTTTGCGTAGCCAACGACCAATGTGAGCTTCAAAGCTTGGCCAATCAACTAGGAGTTGACCACGTTATGTTCGAGCGCCAATGGACCAATGACGAAATAGATTCCACCCACGATTTCCTAGTTATCGACCGAAACAGATGCATATTGTGCACGCGTTGCATAAGGGTTTGCGACGAAATAGAAGGCGTTCACACGCTGGATCTGAAACTGCGAGGAAAAGACGCCCAAGTCATAATGGACCTCGATGATCACTGGGTAAATTCTTGCTCTTGCACCTCATGCAGAAAATGCGCAAAAGTTTGTCCAGTAGGCGCCATTTACATCGAAGGAGAACCAGTCTTTCACACCAAGAATAAGGATATAGCTGAATTCATCTTAGCAAGGAGAAATCGAAAATGGAGACAGTAGAGAAAACCAAACTGGCGACAATTTGGCTCAGCGGCTGTTCAGGCTGTCACATGTCTTTTCTCGACCAAGACGAG
>CAZXCX010000111.1:0-3783 GCA_964639375.1 uncultured Candidatus Bathyarchaeia archaeon | reverse complement strand
CCATGTTTCTGCCAGCCTCTTCAGAGAACACCGAGGACAGAATGCTTTTGATCATCGCTGGAATTTCAGAGGAAACAACGCTGAGTATCTCTTTAACGTTTTCTGCTTCCATCTTTCCAAATTTTCCTTCGTCATGTAACATATTTTTCACCTCAAACACATTATAGACTGGCCACTCTAGTTAGGTGTTCTGTGTAAAAGTGACCAGGTTACTGGTCAGCTTTGTTAACTAACTCATAAGTTGGAGCTTTACCTTCCTTTCTCAGTAGGATACCCTGTTCCTGCAGTTTTTTCACTCTTTCGCGCACGATGCGCCTGCTTGCTTTTCCTCTAATCGCAGTTACCTGCCGTGTGATTGCTGAAATATTCAGAGCACCTTTGACAGCTAAGGCTTGGATGATGCATCGGGAAATTTCATCTTGTGCGATTGGCTTTTGGCGCAAGTAGTTCTCGGCGTTCTTCAAACGTGCAGCAATCTTCAACGGTTCACTATATATTCCTATGCCAAGCCGGGTTAGTCCCAACGCTGCAGCCACCCCTTCATATTCTGGTTTCTCGAGAATCAGCTTTTCAAGAAGATCGAGTCTACGGATTATTTGATCGAGTTTCTTGCTGAGTTCTTCTGCGTTGGAAGCGGGGTTTTCTTTTCGGCTCAAATCTTTCTATGTTTCCTTTGATATTATTAGTAGAATAGCATTTCGGTTTTAAATTATTGACTACCGTTGGTCTATTGTAAACGGAACAAGCCCGCACATGTGCGCTAAGACTCAAATCTGACCTGTGGTGCAAAGAGGCACGGCAAGTTGGATTTGGACTCTAAAATTTTAAGACCTCTTCAGCAAGTGACCTTCGCGGTCTATCTCGCCTTCGCGAATTCTTGTGGTTGAAATTGGCTTGTAGTTTTCTGCAGGCACCATGCTGATTGTGACTATTGTGAGCGGTGGCAATCGCGCTTCGCTTCGTTTCTGGTTAATTTTGATGGCGGTTTTTTCAGTTTCTTCACTCACAACCAAAGCGTCTATGCATTTGTCGGTTACGGTGACGCCGTAAGGATCGTTTAGAGGAACAATCTCCGCCTTATCACTTAGACCCTGCTCCTTCAGAAAAGCCACTAACTCTTTCAGTCTTTCCTCATAAGATGCCGTCGCATGTGGCTTGCCCATTTTCTCCACGAACTCGTCAGTGCACAACCCGACTAAGACATGTTCGCCGATCTCGAAGGCTTTCATAAGTATGACCTTGTGTCCTCTGTGGAATTCGTCGAAGGTTCCGCCAACCGCCACCTTTCTAAACTTTTTCATGCCCTACCAGCCTAGCGCCTTGAAAGTCAATCTTAGCCACAAGGATTTTCTCGTTGGGTAAAACCTGCTTAAAAGCTTCTGCTATGTTCCCCGCGTTTTCCTCAAGTGCAAGCGCGTGAACCGCTTCGCCCACCATGTTCTGCGCCGCTCCAACAGCGCCAGCCTTTTCAGCCAACTTCACCAACTGCCTAACACGCGGGGTCATGAACCCGGCTTTCTCCGCAAAGTCTAGGCAGCACGCCATAAAATTTTCCACTGAAGGCTCAGCCAAAATCGCTTCTAGAGTCTTTCTGCCCCAACGGTTAACCTCGCGTCGTTTTTCAGCCGACGCCAGCACCTGCTTTGTCGGCGTGGACCCCAAAACTCCCGCCACAACCACGTAATCGTCACGTATCGGTATGCGGTCAATAACGCCGATGCCTGGCGCGCCTGGCTCAACCGTGAGTATGCACCCGCCAATCATCAGTGGACCGACGGTGCCTAAACCAGTTTTGCATTGCACCTCAGCAACATGCGCTATTCTGCCAATCTGATTATAAGTAAGCGGCAACTCTAAAGCCTTTGACAGCGCTAAGGCCGCGGTTAAGGCTCCGGCTGCGCTGGAACCGAATCCCGCGCCGATAGGAACATCGACTTTGTGATTGATAACAACATCGCAGAACTTGCCACTCTTGCTCAGTAACATTTGAGAGACTGTTCTTGTGGTCTCTGCTTCTGGCGCAAGGTTTCCATTGATAAAAACGCGAATACGATTTGCTTTTGCCTCCGAAACAGAAACTTCCGTCAAAACTCCTTTTTGGATTCCGAAACCGCCACCTCTGGAACCTACCCGCTCCAAATCCGCGATAGGCTTTCCATCGTCTGTTTTATCGCAGATTTCAAAAAAACTTGAAATTCCGGCAGGGCTGAAGGCTTTTGCTCGTTTCAATTTACTCTACTCTTCTTTAGAGGGCTTAAGCGATGGAAAAGCCATGTAGCATGCCTCAGCAATGGGCGGCACTAAGATAACCATGAAGGGGATTTCAGTTGCAAATGTCCAAGCAAAGAGTATCAGACCGGCATAGTACGGTAAATTGGCTGCGCCTCCTATCGCTGCTGGCAAAGTGAAAAGTTGTGTATATGCCCACACGCCTACGCCTATTATTGCGCTTCCTATAACGGCGCCTACAACAGAGGCAACACCGAAGCTTCGCCATTTAGGTCGCGCAAAACCTACTGCGATTACTATTATGTAGCTGATTACGAATATAGCAAGTACAACAGAGATGCTCCAGAATGCTTGTTCAAGGGTAACGCCAAAATAATTTACGACGGTATCAGGGGTTATCACGAGATATGCTAGGGTGGCAAGTATTGCAACGCCGATTCCTAGACTTAGAAACGTCTTCTTCCAATCTAACTTCTTATGAGATAAATATCCTATGAGCCCGAAGGCGACAAAATTTGCGGGTACTCCCACTGTTAGGCTAAGTAAGGGATCGCCGTGTATGAGCATGTCGCTGATGAAAATGCCTATCGCGGCTCCAACACCGCCTACTGTAGCGCCGAAGAGCAGCGCAAAAGTTGCTGGAATTATTACAATAGGCCAGAATCTTACGCCACCCACTGTTGGGGCAACCACTGGAAATATGAAATACACCAAATAACCAATAGCCGCATACAATGCTGCGTTCATGGCAGTCAATGTGACATCTATGGGCTTCAACATCGGCATTTTTGTATCACGCCGTTCATAGTATCCAAGGAATAAAATAAGGCTTCCGTATGGTTTGTTTAAACATGTTTAAACTTTCCATGCTTTTTACTGAACCATACTAATTTTGGCTACTTTCGTTTTCCGCCATCAGCTTATTCTCCTGTGACGTATTCGAATCCGGCTTCTATTAGGCTGCATGCTTCGCCCATGTCATGTGCTACTTGTGTAGTGAAGTTTTCGTTTGAGGTTTTGAATAGTTTGGCTTCCAAGTCAATGTAGATTGGCGTGTTCTGAATGCTCTTGTGCCCCAGCAGTCTAAGTTTCAGTTAGAACGCTTTTTGTCAGTTGTAGATGCTACTATTAGAAATCGCATCGTCTTGATGAAAGTTGGAGAAATCGAATCTCTTGATTCTAAACTTATTGAGAAAAATAGGTGGATGTCCCACGTTTAAACTTTGTAGTGTTTTTCTGTTTCGTTTAGACTTGAATCGGTTACATTTCATAAGTGGCGTTCTAGCGTCACTTGGGCTTATAGGTAACTGTGCAGAAATGCAGGGTTATTTTTCCACGGAGCCACTATTTCCAAAAGGAAGGGTTTGCTGAGGCTCTGTGCGCCCAAATAAAGGAGAAAAGGCTTGAAACTCTCAAGCCGCTGTAACATTAAGTTAAAGCAGAGCCTTCTCAGCCCCTGTTATTTCTCCTTTTTGATGACTGTTTTATGTGTGACCCCGAAAAAATGGGGGGAAAGTTTGCTTGGCTTTTTGCTGCGATGTTTACCGTTTTCTT
>CAZXCX010000110.1:0-3861 GCA_964639375.1 uncultured Candidatus Bathyarchaeia archaeon | reverse complement strand
GATTTTTCTAGGCGACTACGGCGATAGAGGCGCATATTCAGCAGAAGTCTACTACACTGTTCTGAAGCTTAAGCTCGCGTTTCCAGAACAAGTCGTTCTCTTACGTGGAAACCACGAAGGTCCACAGGACCTGATGGCTTCTCCGCATGACTTGCCCATGCAATTCCAGTTCAGATTCAAGGAAAACTGGAAGACCGCGTATTCTAAAATTCGAGAGTTGTTCGCTTATCTCTATAACGCCGTGCTCGTGGAAGAGCGCTGCTTGATGGTTCACGGCGGCTTGTCACCAAACATCAATAGCATCCGAGACTTGGCTCGTGCGCACATGACTCATCCTGAACAAGAATTTCTCGAAGACTTGCTGTGGAGCGACCCGAATGACATGGTTAAAGAGGTTTTGCATTCTCCGAGGGGCGCGGGAAAACTTTTCGGCAAAAGCGTCACAGAAAAAGTTCTGAGAAAATTGAACGTTAAAATCTTGATAAGAGGACATGAGCCGTGCCAAGAAGGCTTCAAGATTAATCATGATGGCAAAGTGTTGACTCTGTTTTCCCGAAAGGGCTCCCCGTACTTTAACGAGTATGGCGCTTACTTGCGCTTGCCGCTTTCCGATAAATTCGAGAGCACCACGCAACTTATCCCGTGGATTCACAAGTTTTAAGGTTAATTTTCCTCGGAAACTTTAAGAGTAAAATCAATCTGCATCTTTTACAGATTAAACGGACAAGGAAGGTTCGCTTTTGAAAATCGGAATCGCAACCCGAAACATGGAAGCTTGGAGTTCCACCCAGCTGAGAGAAGAGCTAACTAAACGCGGCATTTCGTACGAGTGCTTTACTTTTCCGAAACTGGTCGCGCAGCTTGGATACAAGCCATACTTTAGGGTTAATAACGTGAAATTGGTGGAGGAGTTAGATGCTCTCGTAATTCGCCCAATCGGACGCGGTTCACTGGAAGAACTGGTTTTCAGAATGGACATGCTCTACAAGCTTGAACGCCTAGGCTTCTACGTCCTAAACCCCGCCGAAGCCATAGAACACTGCGTTGACAAATACGACATTCTGGCGATTCTAGAGGACAACGGTGTAGCTGTGCCTCGCACGGTGGCAACAGAAAGCGTAAAAGAAGCGTTGAAGGCTTTCGCTGAGTTAGGCGGAGACGTGGTGGTCAAGCCGCTTTTCGGTTCCAGAGGCATAGGCGCAACCCGAGTTGTAGACTCAGAGATTGCTTCAACAGTTTTCAAGGCTATAACCTTCCATCACGGCGTAATCTACCTCCAAGAATTCGTACCTCATGGCTACTCTGACATTCGCGCGTTTGTTGTTGATGACCATGTGATAGCGGCAATGCGCCGTGTCTCAGAAAGCTGGAAAACAAACTACAGCCAAGGAGCTCGACCAGCGCCTATAGAGCTTGATCCAGCTCTTGAAGCTTTAGCCGTCAAAGCCGCCAAGGCTGTCGGCTGCAAAATCGCAGGTGTAGACATTCTTGAAGGCCCAAATGGTCCGATGATTGTTGACGTGAACAGTCAACCTGGCTGGAAGGGCTTGCAGATGGTCACGAAAGTCAACGTTGCCGAAGAAATTGTTACCTTTGTCTTGTCTGAATTAAAGAGATAATTAAGGGTGAATACCATGCGCAAAGTGGAAATAGTGAAGTATGACCTCCCCACGAAAACCTCTAAAAAAGTAGCTGATTACGTTGCCGAAGAGAAGCCTCTCCACCTCTTTGTGAACACAACCTACTGGGCCACGATTCTGTGTTCGCCCTCAAATCTGAAGGAAATGGCAGTGGGACATCTGCTTTCGGAAGGAATCCTGAAATCAACCATGGAAATCGAAGAAGTAAACCTGAAAGAAAACGAAGGCGCCTGCTACGTGACGCTGAAAGCCGAGATTAACGTTGACGAGCGGTTAAGCCTCTCGCGACTTCACCAGCGCATCGTCACCTCGGCTTGCGGTGAACAATCGATTTACCAGTATCAGCGAAAACCCGCAAAAGTAACGTCAAACTTGAAAGTTAAAGCTGAAGTCATTTTCAACTCCGTAAACCAGCTGAATTTTAAGGCTGAAGTTTTTAGGCAAACTGGCGGAGTACACGCCGCCGCAATTTACAAAGCTGATGGTTCTCTTGTGGCATTGGCTGAGGATGTTGGTCGACACAACGCCGTTGATAAAGTAATCGGCATGGTTGCGCTTAAGCAAACCAGCTTCGGCGAGTGTTTTCTGACTTCAACAGGACGGCTATCAGGCGACGTGGTTTTTAAGGCGTCGAAGGTTGGTTTGCCGATTGTGGCTTCTTTGGCAGCCGCGTTGGATTCTGGCATTGCCATGGCTGAAGCGGCGAACTTGACGTTGGCAGGGTTTGTGCGGGGAAAACGCATGAACATCTACACTTACCCTAAAAGAATCATCGCCTAACGAATAAGCCTGTCTTTAGCGCTTTGCTTTTCGGACGTTGCTGATGATTTCTTTGAAGGCTAATGCTGTTTGCTCTGGGTCTTCGGCTTTTAGCAGTGCTGAGGTGACTGCAATTCCGTTGACGCCTGCTTTGAGGACACGTTCAGCGTTGTTAAGGTTTATGCCTCCTGCTGCGAATATAGGCAGAGTTGTTTGGGCTTTCGCTGCCCTTATCGTCTCAATGGGTACTATATCGCATTGAGTAGCAGAAGATGTTGGAAAGACAGAGCAGAAAGACACATAGTCTGCTCCTACAGTTTCGGCCCACTTCAACTTTTCAAAGTTATCTCCCAGAGTGTAGCCTATTATGCATTGTTTGCCAAGTACTTGTTTAACTTCGCTTGGGGTTACATCGTATCTATCTAAATGTAATCCGTCTGCGCCGACTTCTTTGGCTAGCTGCAAGTTGCCGTTTATAAGGAAAGGTACATCATATTGTTCTGTTAGACTTGATAAATCCTTAGCCAGCCTTAATATTTCGGAACTTTCTTCTCCGGGAATGAGTTGTAATAGGTCAACGCCTCCTTTCAAAGCTTTCTTAACTGTGACAAGCAGTTTATCAAAGGGCATGACGGGGGCAACAACAAGATATAAGCCTTCTAACTTCTTCATACGAGTCACTTCAAACCCTTTCGATAAGCTTTCCAATAAGCTTCCCAGTATGGGTCAATGGATGGCTTTTTCAAGGCTTCTTTCACTTTATTTCTTTTAATCCATCTGCCATCTCGCAAATCTGTGACTTTCCCGATTACCTCGCTCTTGATTCTTTTCAACTTTAACGCTTGCAACACTTTTTGGGCTTTCTCCGGCTTCACGCTGATAATCAAAGTTCCTTCGCTTAACGTTGAATAGGGGTCTATATTAAAGAGGTCACAGACAAGTTTTGCCTCCTCAGTAACTATAACATCTGAAAGCTCTATTTCTAAGCCAATTTTGGAAGCTTCGGACAACTCGTAAAGTGCTCCCAGCAAACCGCCCTCTGTAACATCATGCATAGCTGTAACTCCCTCATCCCTTAAGCCTGCGGAAGCCGCAGTCAACGCGTCTTCAACCACGCTGAATTGATGGAAATATGATTGAGCCTTTTTAAGGAAAGCTGACCCGTAAGCTTTCTCTATTGTTTCTGGGAAAACTCTGGCAAGTATTCCAGTGGCCGCTATGGCCACCCCTTTTGTCATAATTAGCAAGTCTCTAGGCTTACTCATATTGCTCGATAAGTATTGCTTCTCTGGGGCTAAAGTCATCATTACACCTCCACCTATAATCGTGTAGTCGCATCCAACATATCTTCCCGTATGCCCCCCCAGGATAGCAATACCTAGTTTTTTGCATTCGTTATGGAATGCACTCCAATACTCCTCAAACTCGTTATCACTCATGCTAGGAGGAAGGCAAAGGTTTA
>CAZXCX010000109.1:0-3876 GCA_964639375.1 uncultured Candidatus Bathyarchaeia archaeon | reverse complement strand
TTGCTGAGGCTACGATGTTCTGTATTTTTAACTCTGGTTTGCTGATGATTATTATCCCGCCTTTTTTCAGTTCTTTGACGACTTTCATAACGGCTCTACGCGCTTCTTTCTCGGACTTTGCGCCGGTGCACACCATTTTTCCCGAGTTAAAAATTAGAGTCGCCGTCTTTGGTCTTTTTAATCTGAACACGAGGCCAGGAAACTGTTCTGGACGATACTCTACGCCTGGGTATCCTTTCACCACTGCGTTTAAGTCGACTTTTTGGTTCAGTGTTGCAGAAGCAACGACGTTTTCTATGCTTATTGTGGCTTTAACTCTTGGCATTATTTCCCCTTCTTATTTAGTCGTGGCTAAATACCCTCTTATAAAGGGGGGTTTATTTATAAATACATCTATGGTTGCTGTTGTGCCTCTTTCTGCTGTCCAGGTGGCTCTTTTCCTCTCAGCAGGGGAACTATAAACTCGACAATCACTAGTATTATTATGAGCGCTATGACTATAGGCAGACCTATAGAGTTGCGCATGAACAGGACAATGTGTCCTAACCAAGGAATGCGCATAACAACTTTGCCAACTACTAAGTCTTCGCGAACTCCGGGAACGTCGTTGGTTTTCCAAGGATCGTATTCTGCGGATGATGGTGTGTTTGGCCACTCATTTCCGTTGCCATCGCCTTTTGTTCGAAAGTATAATGTGCCATTAATTTCATCCACAGCAACTATTCTATGTACAATAAGCTCCTCTGGATTACCGGGTTTGTGAAAAACGATTATGTCGCTGTTCGGATAATCAGCACTGAGATCCGCTGGATTAACTCCTTGAACAATTATCAAATCGCCTATGTGCAAAGTACGCGCAAAAGGATGAAACCGCCCGTCACATGCACCATCGTAGGGTATGCACATGCTACCGCTTACCACCGCCAACGCAGGATACGGTGTGTTCAGCACCACTTGTGAACCATACCAGAAACCAAAGATTACTAGAACAATCAAGCCAATAACAACGGCGGTTTGGAAATACTCGTTCTTCCAAAGTTTATTGAGATTGACGGTCAAAGCAGTGCCTTCCGTTAAATGATGAATTATTCTTGTTCAATAAGTGCTCTATGTTTTAAAACTTAACGCTTTCTTTTTCAAAAAAAGAAAAATGAGGGGGTAAAATAGTAATTGTCAACTGTTAGCATACAATGAAGCTGCGCTGACCGTTTTGTTGCTGCACGCGCTTTAGATTTTCTTTTTACTCAGCACTTCTCGGAAGCTGGCATGACATTTTGGGCATTCATATAGCCCGATTTCCAGTTGCATTCGTTTTCCTTGCTTGTCTGGGCGACCGGCCATTTTCCATGACTTCTTCAGCTTTGGGACGTCGGCTCCACATTTTGGACATTTAGCCATTTAATTTCCTCCGTAATGTTACGCTTCCATGGTTTCTAATGATGATGAATAAATAACTTTCCATTGTTTTCGAATAGAATATTCCCATTGAAAAATCAAAATTTAACACTTTTATGTGAAAGACTATTGAAAATTGCTTTAGGCAGTCAACTATAGTATAACACAATGCGCGCAAAAGATTTTAGGGCATTCTTTATGAGCTGTTCTTGTTAAATTTTGCGGACTAGCGGTCTCTTAACGCTTATACCCCTTGATATATAGTTGAAACGTTGATTCACTTTGGCTGAGGCTGGCGTTCTGAATTGTTATGCTTTGAGCAAGGCTTAAGCTACAAACGATGCGATTAACCCGCCAACCAGCCCTAAAAGTATTGGGAAAGGCAAACCTGGAAAAATTCCCTTCTTTTCTAGCATTGCAAGGGTAAGGAAAGAACCACCCAAAATGCCGACGAGTGAAACGAGCCAGGAGATCAAGCCAAAATTGAAAAGCATGCTCCCTGAAAGCATAGAATAAAACACTAGGTCGCCCAGACCCATTTGAACATCCTTAAAAGAGTAGCTTAAACCTTGAAGCTGGTCAAGTCCCAAATGAGCTATTTTGCCCACAGGCCCATAATAAACCGCAAACACATCGTAAACTGCTAGGAAAGCGAGAATCAACATGGCGCTCAAAAACGGGATGAAGTTTCCGAAAAACACTCCAAGTGCACCGCCTAAACAGATCACGGCAGTATTGCGCGCTTTGCTACCTAATCTAAAAATGGCAAGATCAAAGATAATAGTTATAACTATAGAGAGGGGCAAAACCAAAATCTCCAAGCTTGGAACATAAGCAAAGATCACAGACAGGTAGATCACTGATAACAGCAAAGAAGAGGTCGTCAAAGCGAAAGCTATGATTAGAGTGACCAGTTTGCGGTTTTTCCGTTTAAGAAGAATATAAAAAACAGTGGCGCTTACGGCGATGAGAATAACAAAGTAGAGGGCATTACCGAAGAGGCCTGAAGCGGTGTCCTCTGGAAAAGGCGTGACATTGACAGGCGGCACTGGCTGAGCTCGAAGTAGGTAGGCGCAGCCTAGTCCAAACAGTAAACTTGCCAGTATCGGAACCAAATACACGATTTGAGCGTCAAATTTTTCAGCCAAGGTTCTCACCCTAACTTGTTGATGCTTATTGTGGCGTGTAAGTAGCACTGCTCACAGAATAAGCTTTGTTTTATGTCTGTGTCGGAAATGGAATTCGAAAAATGCATAACACATGAAGAACGCGAACAGTGCCTCAAACCCAAAGTGTGTCCAAGCTCATGAACAGCCTCTTTCACCGCTCTCGCAGAAAAAAGCTCCATGTTGGGCGCATCGCCGTAAAATTCAGGTTTAAGCCGCCATAAGGATATCAAAGCAGCTTTCCCAGGGCAGACAGCCTCCCCAAAAACAAAATTCAATTCAGGAACAAAAATGTCCGCGTCCACAACGCCTAAAACGCGGTTCAAATCTGTCTTTTTAGCGGCATAACCTTGGATTTCGCTTAGAATAGCGTTTGACCGATATTGCTTGCGCTTTTTGTCGAAGGCTTCTTCTCGGAGAGAAATTTTTTCGTCAATCACCAAACATGTTGTATCTGGGAAAACTTGCGCCAAGTTTTCCTTAATTCGAATCATTATGTCTGTGTCTACTTGTCCAATGGGTAAAATGCCAATTTTCATAGCTGTGCTCTAAACCTCAAAAGTATCGCCAGTCTTTGGTGCAACAGCATCCAAGCCGAGCTCGGACTTAGCCCAATTTGCAAAAAGCTCACAGTTTCCTTCATCGCCATGGACAACGAACACTTTAGGCTTTCCACCCAGTTTTTGCAAAGCCTCTTTAAGTTGGCTTGCTCCACAGTGAGAGGAGAAATCGAAATGTTCATAATGAGCTTTAACTTTGCGCACTTTGCCATCGATCGTGCAAACGCCTTTGTCCAAAAGCTCTTTTCCAGGCGTTCCCGGAATCTGGTAGCTCACCAAGAAAATGGCGTTGTTGGTTTTTTTCCCTATTTTTGACACGTAGAAGGCGGCTGGACCACCTTTTAGCATGCCTGCGGTCGAGATAATCACACTGGACGCTTTGAGTGCTTTTCGGCGGTCTCGCCAGCTTTCAACCCAATCAAGCGAGTGCATAGCGTTCATAAACAATTTCGGGTCTCTTAGGTACTCTTTGTAGTTCATTATTATTCTGCTTGCTTCGCGCGCCATGCCGTCCAAGACGACGGGATACTCGAAATGATGAGCAGCTAGGATGCAAGCTATTTCTTGGGATCTTCCAACTCCGAAGGCTGGCACCAAAACGATTCCGCCTTTCTCCACCACTTCTGTAACGGATTCCACAAAGCGATTTTCGAGTTCCGAACGTTCCGCGTGATCTTCGTTTGCATAAGTGCTTTCTATGACCACGGCGTCCAAGTCTCCGTAGTCCATGGTAGCGCCTGCCAAGAGTCTGCTAT
>CAZXCX010000108.1:0-3893 GCA_964639375.1 uncultured Candidatus Bathyarchaeia archaeon | reverse complement strand
TGGATTTCTTCAGCAGTATTCTTTTCATGATAGGCGTCATGGTTGCTTGCGTTCCAGAAGGGTTACAAGTTACTGTCTCAAGTGCTCTGGCCATAAACGTTCTGAAAATGGTGAAACAGAACGTTCTTGTCAAGCGCTTGTCTGCAGTTCAAACCTTAGGCAGCGTCACCGTAATCTGCACTGACAAAACAGGCACAATAACCAAGGGCGAGATGACCGTTAAGAAATTATGGGTTAAAGACCGCGTTATTGAGGTTTCAGGCATAGGCTATAATCCCATAGGCGATTTTACTCTGAACGGCGAAGCATTAAAAGTGCAGGAAGCCGCAGCGGTCGAGAAGCTTCTTGAGATTGCCGCTCTCTGCAACGGCGCCAAAATTGAACCTCCGTCAGACAAGAACGCCGCTTGGAGTGTGATCGGAGATCCCACTGATGGAGCGTTGATCGTTGCAGCCCTTAAATACGGAATGAACGTTCAGAATCGTCTTGCTGAAAAACCCGTAGTCCATATTATGCCTTTTGATTTTACGAGGAAAAGAATGACCACCGTTCACAAGCTCAACGGCGACGTTCTCATCTACACGAAAGGTGCGCCTAGAAGCATCCTCTCAGTCTGCAACAAAATACTCGTAGACGACAGAGTTGAAGAACTTACACGCAAAAATCTGCGGTCCGCAGAAGCAAAAATTCGCGAGTTTGCCAGCGAAGGCCTGCGCGTCATTGCCGTTGCCTACAAAAAACTTCCGAGAAGCGGATATTCGAAAGACGTAGAAGTTGAGAAAGACATGATCTTCGTGGGCTTGGCTGCCATGCGTGACCCTCCGCGGCTCGAGGTGAGAGAAGCCGTAACGAAGGCTAAGCAGGCTGGTATAAAAACGGTGATAATCACTGGCGACTACGGTCCAACGGCGCAGGTTGTAGCTCGTGAAGTTGGCCTCGTGGATTCCGAGTTCTGCAACATCATCCGCGGCGTGGACTTGGAAGCTTTGAGTGACGAAGCGATTGTGGACGCGGTTAAAGGGGGCAACGTGATTTTTGCTCGTGTGTCTCCAGAACAGAAGCTCCGCATCGTGAAGGTTATAAAGAAAAGCGGCGAAATCGTGGCTGTCACTGGAGATGGCGCTAATGATGCACCTTCGTTGAAGGAGGCTAATGTAGGCGTGGCTATGGGTGTCTCTGGAACTGATGTTGCACGCGAAGCGGCTGACATTGTTCTGCTGGACGACAGTTTTGAGTCAATAGTCAAAGCGGTGGAATCGGGCCGCGCTATTTACGAAAACATAAGGAAGTTCATCGTGTACGTTTTCTCGCATAACTGGGCTGAGTTAATTCCCTATGTGCTTTATGCTTTGTTGGGCATACCTTTACCCTTGCTTGCGGTTCAGGTTTTAGCCATAGACCTCGCAATAGACGTAATTCCCTCGTTGGCGCTTAGCCGCGAACCGCCTGAAGCGGGAATCATGCAGGAGCAGCCTCGCAGCATCAAGGAGAGACTGTTCACCTCCAAAGTTTTCTTGCGTTCTCTTTACATCGGCGTGATTATAGCCATCGGCGCCATGGTCGGCTGCTTAAACGCGTGGATGGCTGGCGGCTGGCATCTTGGAATGCCGTTGCCTTCCAACAGCCCAGTTTACATAAAAGGTGTTACCATGACTTTCGCGGGCATAGTTGTAGCTCAGGTGGGCAACGTTCTCGCTTGCCGAACAAGCAAAATTTCCATCTTCAAAACGAAACTTTCAACCAACAAATGGATTATTCTGGGCATTGTTGCGCAGCTTTCGATTTTGTCCTTTTTGATTTACGTTCCTTTTATGCAAACGTTCTTCGGGACAACAGCGCTTGGCATTGGGGACTGGTCGTTTTTGGCTTCGCTTGCGTTAATAGTGGTTTTTGCTGAGGAACTCCGCAAATTCTTCGCCAGAAGATGGTCTGAAAGCTCTGAGAACTGACATGCTCTGCGGTGAGCTACCCCCCTTATATAAAGACTGAAACCCTAAGTGAATTAAGTGTTCCGCGTTGACAAATATATGACGACTTGAAGGCTATCACGAGCACTTTTGCCTTTAAGCCCTTGAAGGTGTCAGCTAAGCGTTTTCCGTTCAGGATGTTAAAGTAGTCTATAGCTTTTGTTATGTACAAGTAAGAGTTGGCGTCGAATCTCTTGACAAAGTTGTTGGAATTCAGAAAAGTGAACCCGTCTCCAAAGTTGTGCAGTTGATGAAGCGCCATGGATACTCCCAACTTCCTGTTTTTGATGGAAAACATCCCGTTGGCAGTATTTCTGAAAAAGCTATTTTAAGTCAAATTTTGGCTGGTAAAGATTTGACTCAAATATCTAAATTACCTACCGAGGAAGTGATGGAAGAAGCTTTCCCTCAAGTGGATGAAGACGCTCCATTAGCTCTAATCTCAAGCCTTCTACAGGTTTATTCCGCTGTGTTGGTGACGAAAAAAGGTATGGTGGTCGACATAATCACCAAGGCAGACCTGCTGAGAATTCTCTGACTTTCCAGCAAAACGCAGATTTGGTTTCAAAAAATGACTTAAATATAAATATGTTATATACTCCCATATCAGGGACTCACATGTCAACTTCATGCGAAAACGTTGCTCGTCACATTTTGCCATTGTATAGGTCCTTCGTGGCAAAAGAACTGATTAAGAAATACAATTACACGCAAGTGCAAGCAGCAAAAAAACTCGGTACAACACAGGCTGCCATAAGCCAGTACATGGCCTCCAAACGCGGTCATAAAGGCATCCCAAATTACGACGAGATTGCGCCATTAGTTCAAAAAGCCGCGGTCAAAGTAGCAAAACGCATAGCAACAATGAACATAAGCCCCAAAGAATTCAGTGCATCTTTTTGCGAACTGTGCAAGTCGCTACGTGAAAACAAAAAAATCCAATAGGCGCCGCTCAGATTGCGAAGAAAAAGCCGAAGAGATTTATTTATTCTCAGCTGAAGTAAACTCTTCAATCAGCTCTTTCGCTCGGTCCATACGGATTTTTCGTTCCTTAACCATCCTTTCAGCTACCAAATCTATTAGCTCTTCTTTAGCGCCGGCTGCCACAGCGATGTTTCTGGCGTGGAGCGACATGTGGCCACGTTGAATGCCTTCGTGTGCCAACGCGCGTAATGCGCCGAGATTCTGAGCCAAACCCACAGCCGCTAGGACTTCGGCGAACTCGTTGGCTGTTTTGACGCGTAGGATTTTTATGGCAATCTTCGCTATGGGATGCGTCCGCACCGCGCCGCCTATGAGGCCCACAGCCATAGGCAATTCAATTGAACCCTGAAGGTCGCCATTTTCGTTTTTCTCCCACACGGACAGCGAAGTGTACTGGCCCTTTATTGCGGCGTAGGCGTGCGCGCCCGCTTCTATGGCTCGGTGGTCGTTGCCCGTGGCGAGAATAACAGCTATTATGCCGTTCATTGCGCCCTTGTTGTGCGTGGCTGCGCGGTATGGGTCTGCGGCTGCAAAGGCAGAAGCGTTCACGATGCCGTCCACCACTTCTTCGCCTCCCACGGCTTCTTTGGGCACGGTGCACCAGGCTTTTGCCAAGCGTTTTGTGGCTAAATTGGAGATTATCCGCATATACACGCGACCGCCTGTTATGCGCTCTATCATGGGCGCTACGGCTTCAGCCATGGTGTTGACGGCGTTTGCGCCCATGGCGTCGCGACAGTCTACGTGCAATTCCGTTATCAACATGGGTCCGACTGTGGTGCTGATTACTTTGGCGTCTAGGTCTTTTGCTCCGCCGCCCACAGACGCCAACACTGGGTCCTGATCGTTGGCTTTCTCAAGGATTTCCGCTTTTGCCTCTAAAACGTGCAGTCTAGCAGCGTCAGGGTCGTTTATGCCAACAGTTTGGATTTGCCCAATCAT
>CAZXCX010000107.1:0-3893 GCA_964639375.1 uncultured Candidatus Bathyarchaeia archaeon | reverse complement strand
GTGGAAGAGCTGGGGATACCCGACTTAACCCCCGAGCAAATTGAAACGTTATGCGCCACGGCGGAGAACGCCGCCAGAAAACACATTCTCTCGAAAGTGCCTTCCAAAATGGTGGAGAAACTGAACATAAGCGTGGAAGCCGATGGAACAAAACCCGTGAACGTAACGGTTGAAATAGACTTGGAGCTATCACCAAAAATGAAAGACTTTGACGCCGACAAGCTGGTAAACGAAGCAGTTGAAGAGGCGCATAAAACAAGTGAAAATTACCTGAGAAAACTAACATGACATTCACAGACATACTCAAGATTCTAGACGAAGCACACGCCAGCTTCGTTCTTTTGTTATGCCACCACAACGCAGACCCCGACGCCATATGCTCAGCCTACGCTTTCCAAGGCTTACTAGCAAAGTGCAGGTCAAACATGACTGCTGAAATTGGCACAGGGCAGGGAATCAGCAGACTTTCAAAGCACATTTTGAAACACCTCCCCATAACCGTGAACCTGCAACCCAACGTGGAAAAAGCCGACGCCATAGTTCTATTGGACACCAACACCACCCAACAACTGGGTCACCTGTCTGAAAGAGTGACAAAAACTAAGGCGCCCATCATAGTGATTGACCACCACGCAGCCCACCCGGCAACGGAGCGCATAGCAAAACTCTGCATAACAAATGAGGGAGCCTCATCCACATGCGAAATGGTCTACAACTTCTACAAGCAGCTTAACACGAAACCAGGCTTAAATGAGGCTAAAGCGCTGTTTCTGGGCATAACTTTCGATACACGCCACTTCATTTTGGCCAAAACCTCAACATTCAAAACCATATCTGAGCTTAGCGACATAGGCGTGAACCCCCAAGAAGAATTATCCTCGCTTGCCTTGCCCATGGACTTTTCTGAACGCGTCGCGAGAATGAAAGCGTGCCGAAGAGCCAAACTGATCAAGATCGAAAACTGGATAATTGCCCTTTCACACGTTAGCGCATACCAAGCCTCCGCGGCAAGAGCGCTAGTTGACTTAGGCGCGCACATGGCGGCGGTGGCAGGGCAAAAGAACGAGAAAATTGAGATCAGTATGCGCTGCACTCGCGATTTCAATCAGGTAACTGGCATTCACTTAGGAAGGGACATCGCCAAACCCTTAGGCGAGTACCTCCAAGGGATGGGCGGAGGGCACGCTACAGCCGCGGGAGTTAACGGTACAGGATACATAGAAAAAGGACTTAAACGTTGCCTGCGGTTGGTAAAAGAAAAGCTATCTAATCATTAATGAGTAGCTACTCTTAAATGGGAAAACAAAGCGTAACATAGGCAGGCACAGCAAACATGGCCATAATAGAAACGAAAAACCTTACATACACTTACCCAGGCGGAACAAAACCGTCAATCAGCGGCATCTCCATAAAAGTGGAGAAGGGAGAATTTGTTCTAATCACGGGTCCAAGCGGATGCGGAAAGACAACCCTGTGCCGATGCTTCAACGGGCTAATTCCTCACTTTTACCAAGGCGAATTAAAAGGCGAAATATCCGTAGCAGAGATGGACACAACAAAACACCAAACCCACGAAATGGCAAAACACGTTGGCCTAGTTTTTCAAAACCCAGAAAATCAGCTTTTTGCCCTCTCCATAGAAAAGGATGTGGCCTTCGGAATGGAAAATTTAGGCGTCCCCAGAGCAGAAATGCGCAAAAGAGTGGATTGGGCGCTGAAGCAAACGGACATTTACGACTTACGAGAAAGATCACCTCACGAAGTTTCAGGAGGTCAGCAGCAACGCGTTGCAATCGCGGCTGTCCTCGCCATGCAGCCAGAAATAATAGTTCTGGACGAGCCGACATCCTTCCTTGACCCGTTAAGCGCAGAGAAAATATTCGAAGTAATCCATGAACTTAACAAGAAACTTGGAATAACCGTCGTGCTAGTAGAGCACAGGCTGGATTTAACCGCAAAATACGCCGACCACATAATAATCATGGACGAAGGAAAAGTCTGTTTTGATGGTAATCCCCGCGAAATCCTAAGCACCGAAGAAACCCGCCTAATCGGCGTTGGAATCCCAAAAGCCACGCTTCTCTACCAGTTGCTCAGAAAAGAAGGAATGAACCTCGGCAACGTTACGCCGCTGTCCTCGGAAGAACTGGCAACACTGCTACTGGAGGCTTTCAAAAACGCATGATTGAAGTTGAAGACATCCAATTCACCTATCCCAACCGCGTGGAAGCCCTGAAAGGAGTCTCACTAGTCATCAAAGACGGCGAATTCGTAGCTATAATGGGACAAAACGGAGCGGGAAAAACAACCCTTGTCAAACACTTCAATGGACTGCTGAAACCTTCAAAAGGAATTGTACGTGTAAATGGAGTGGAAACCACAAAAACCAGCGTTGCAGCCTTGTCGAGAAACGCGGGCTTCGTTTTTCAAAACCCTGACCATCAGCTTTTCAGCGAAACAGTTGAAGAGGAAATAGCGTTTGCACTGAAAAACTTCGGGTTTGAAGAGGACGTAATAGAGAAGCGCATCAGCTGGGCCTTGAACCTTCTAGGATTAGCGCAGTACAGGAAAACCTCGCCTTTCCTGCTCAGCGGAGGCGAGCGAAAACGTGTTGCTTTAGCTTCTGTCCTAGCCTGGAACCCTCAAACACTGATATTGGATGAACCCACGATAGGTCAAGATTATCAGCAAAAAGAAAAACTGCGCCAGTTCATTGTCCAAATGCAGACTCAGGGAAAAACAGTTGTCATCGTCACTCACGATGTAGAATTTGTGGCTGAGTGCAGCCCCAGAGTTCTGTTGATGAAGGAAGGAAGAATTGTCGCTGATGGCGAAGGAAGAGAAATCCTCACCACCCCAGAAGTTTTGGCTCAGTCATCCATTGTTCTGCCGCAAATAGCTCAACTCTTCATGAAACTGACGCCGCTGGGGCTTCCGAAAAACGTCATCAACGTTTACGAAGCGAAGGAAATAATGCTTAAAATGCTGGAGAAAAGGCGAAAATGAGCGTTTTTGACGGACTAAAATTTAGGAAAGTCTACTCGCCAATTCACAATTTAGATCCCAGAGTTAAATTCATCTATGTCTGTGTAGTGTTTGTGGCGGCGATTCTTTTTGGCGAGATCCTTCCGTTGATTGCCCTTTTCTTGATGTCGCTTCCCTTTGTTTTATTGGCGGGTGTTCAAAAAGAGTGGCTTCGTTCGCTTCGGGGCGCCGCCTTTTTAGCTACATTCATATTTCTAGTCAACATAGCATCCAGCTTTTTCACTTCAGGTTACGTATTGACAGCGGCTAACGTGGAAACCGCGGCTGCAATGACCTTGCGCTTTGTAGTGCTCGTGGAGTCTTTCTCGGTTTTCTTTTTGACGACATCTCCAGATCATCTGGGTTTGGCGTTGGAGCAGACTCGCGTGCCTTACGAGTTTGCTTTTGCCTTTACAACTGCCGTGCGTTTTGTTCCCGTTTTGGCAGAAGAAGCCCAGACAATAATGGACGCTCAAAAAGCTAGAGGATTAGAGTTGGAGAAAGGTGGCTTTCTAAAGAGGATTAGGAACTACGTTCCAGTTCTTATACCGTTGATAGTGAGCGCTATTCGCCGAAGCCTCGAACTGGCTGAAGCCATGGAATCCCGCGCTTGGGGCGCCACCAAAAAACGCACTAACCTGTACGCTTTGAAGCTTCACAGAGGTGATTTTGCTCTGTTGGCGATAAATTTTGCAGTTTTGGCGGTGGCGATTTACGTTCGCTTTTATGTACCTGTGCCGACTTTAAGTCAGCTTTTTTGGGTGTGAGAGCGAGATTTGGCAATAGTTGACGCTTAGGTGTCAGGGGTTTTGTTGGTTTGTGTGTGAAGTTTAGTAAATATTAGCTGTACATATAGCTTATTAAGACTT
>CAZXCX010000106.1:0-3896 GCA_964639375.1 uncultured Candidatus Bathyarchaeia archaeon | reverse complement strand
CGGCTGCTGAGAGAAACATGTTAGAAACATAATTAAGCGGGTTAATAGAGAAAACGGCGTCGAACAGGTAAACTACGGCTTTAGGTTCTCTTGTAAGCTCGTTCACGATGTAAGGGCCGCTTGCTCTGAACGCAAACAACTCCATTTGTCCTGGCGTATCCACCAAAACAACGTCGGCGTTTGCGGCTTCGATGTCCTTTGTTATGTTTTCTATTTCGTCTGCTATGAGATCGGCAGCCATTATTAAGGCTCCGTTGGGTCCTAAACCGTATTTTTCCATTAAATTGCCGACATCCACGTAGTTTCGCACATCCACATCCGGCGAATACGGCAGTTTTAACGCGCCAGGATCCAAGTTCACGACGGCTACGTCTTGTTTTGACATTTTCAGCCATTCACTGAAAGCTGCTGTGAACAGGGACTTGCCTGAACCAGCGGTTCCTATAATAAACGCGACAGGCATTGTTTGTTTCTCCTTTTCTGTGCGGTTTGTGTTGGCTTGAGTGTAATAACTTTTCTGTTGCTGATGTGTTGCCATACATTATACGTGTGAAAGCCTAGACTGTGCTCTCGGAGACTTATCTCCTCCCTTATTTATAGATTGACCCTTTGCTTGATTTTGTGCTTGCTTTTGAGTGAAAAATCTGCAATGCATGGTTTAGGTCAGGTTTCTTAGTCCTGCTTTCTCGGCTAATTGAACAGCTTTTTTTATCTCATCTTTGTTAAGTCGTCTGCGCAGTTCTGGGATTTCGTTTGTGCGCCACTCGGGCCTATATTGGAACATGAGGTTAACCCTTGTTTCACTGCCTAGGTTTTCAGCTATCCAGTTTAGGGTCGGTTTCGTGCAGCACTCCAGATGGTTTGGCAGAACTAGCACTCGTATTATCAGTTCGCCTTGTTTCTCGGCTTCCAGATGGTTATACGTGCAAACTCTCCAATAGTCAGGTGCGCCCGAAATTCTTTCAGCACAATCTTCTGGCCCGTATTTGAAGTCTAACAGATAAACGTCAGAGAAGCCTGATAGGAGACGGGCTGTTTCTGGGCTGTAATAGGCATTGGAGTTCCAGACAACGGGCACATTAACGCCTACGTACTTGAAGGTCTCTAGCCACTGCTGAAGCCACGGCGTAGGTTCTCCGCCCACAAGATTTGCGTTTCTGCAGCCACTCAAGCGTAAGTGTTCAACTTCTCTAGCCATTTCTCTGGGCCTGTACTCAGTTCCTGGCTCCATCCACTGGGAAATGGTCCAGTTTTGGCAGTGGAGACAGCGCATTGTGCAACCCATGGTGAATATGGTTCCTGATGGCACAAGTTCTGGTTCTTCGCCTACGTGCTCAAAAATGCTGGAAACAACCATCACGTTGCCGCAGGTACAGTAACCCAACCCGCTTGCCATTCTGTTAACGCCACATTTGCGACTGCAAAAATGGCAGTTTTGCAGAATTCTGTTTGCGATTTCAATCTTCAGGTCAAAATATGATTTTTCGGACGTGAGCATCTCATGCAAATCTTTGCCTCTGTCAATCTCGTGCTCAATCTTGCAGAACTCTTCAGTGCACTTCGTATGCTCTTTCCAAAGCTCTTCCAACGAATCGCTTTTGTCGAATTCGGCTGGAAACTTTTTGGCTATCATGAACTTGGCGGTTTTCTCGTTTTTCACGATGGCGAAGTATCTGGCTAAACTCTTCTTCGCCATCTGGTCATCGAGAACGGCGACGGCGTCTGGTCTCACAAGTTTCCACATTCTTATCTATTGATAATTAATGTTGCACGGTGTACTAAAACAGTGCGTACGGAAAACGCGATCCGGTTGGATGCAGTTTCCCCTTTATCGGAATCTTGTGCCCGCACACGGGGCAACGCATGTCCTTCGTTAGGTTCCATTTGGTAATTTCAAAGCTGTATCGTTTGATCACAAGTTCGTTGCAGGTTGGGCAATAAGTGTTCTCAGCTGGGTGTCCCGGCACATTCCCAATGTACACATAGCTTAGCCCAGCGTTTCTTGCGGTCATGTATGCCTTTTCCATGACTTCAACTGTTGTAGCTGGGGTCGTCGTCATTTTGTAGTCAGGATGGAAACGCAACAAGTGAAAAGGGGTATCTCGGCCCAAAGTGTCTTTAATCCACGTTGCCATCTCTTTTATTCTATCCATGGAATCTCCAATTTTTGGAACAACCACGTTCGTGATTTCTATGTGAACGCCGTTTCTCCTAAGTTCCTTTAACGACTCATAAATCGGTTCAACAGTTGGAACCGAAGAAAAGCTCTTGTAGAAATCCGGGTCTCCCCCGCCTTTGAAGTCAACAGTAGCCGCGTCCAAATACGGCGCGATTGTTCTCACGGCTTCGGGCGTCATGTACCCGTTCGTCACAAAAGTGTTGAAGAAACCCACCTGATGCGCGATTTTGGCGGTGTCATACGCATACTCCATGAAAATTGTTGGTTCAGTGTAAGTGTAGCTTATCCCTTGGCAGTTCCGCTCTCCTGCCGCCTTCACGACTTCCGCCGGAGGGAAATGGTTGCCCGTCACTTCTCTGTCTTGGCTTACCATCCAATTGTCGCAGAATTGACAGCGAAAGTTGCAGCCAGCCGCCGCGATAGACATAACTAATGCTCCAGGGTTGAAATGCGAGAGAGGCTTCTTACCTATCGGGTCAACAGCCGCGGACACCGCCTTTGCATAATTCAGCGAGTAAAGAACTCCGCCTTCGTTTTTCCTAACCAAACAAAAACCGGTTGCTCCGTCACTTATGAGACATCGGCGAGCGCACAAACAACATTTCACTTGGTTGTCTTTCTGTTTTTCATAGAGCATGGCTTCATGCAGTGACATATGATTTTCACCCTTTCACGATAAGTTTTCGCGTGAACTTTACATTAAGAAATAGAGGTTTATTTCTTTAAAACTATTGGCTAGCACTCTAACTTGTTGTGGAAGCAGGTGTCTTTTCCAGTGTGGCACACATTTCCCTTCTGTTCCACAATGAAAAGTAGCGTGTCGTAGTCGCAATCTACGATTATGCTTTTGATTTTCTGCGTGTGCCCTGACGTCTCGCCTTTCATCCACAGCTTGTTTCGGGAGCGGCTCCAGTAGTGCGCGTAACCCGTGCTCAGCGTCTTTTCAAGAGCTTCCTCGTTTGTGTAAGCCAGCATAAGCAACTCTTTAGACTCAGCGTCTTGCACAACCACGGGGATTAGACCATTGCCCTTCTTGAAATCCAGCTTTTTGAGCAGTTCTTCTCTTGTCAAGGTCTAACAATCACCCCCTGCTTTCGCAAGAATTCCTTCACAACTGGAACGGGATACTTGTTGTAGTGGAAAACTGAAGCTGCCAACGCCGCGTCGGCTTTTCCATCCGTGAAAACTTCGAGGAAATGTTCTGGTTTCCCAGCGCCACCGCTTGCGATGACTGGAACGTTAACTTTCTCAGAGATGGTGCGGGTCAACTCTATGTCGTAGCCGTCTTCTGTGCCGTCCTTGTCCATTGAAGTTACCAGGAACTCGCCTGCTCCAAGCTCCGCAGCCCGCACCGCCCAATCAATCGCGTCTATTCCAGTGGGTTTTCTTCCTCCATAAGTGTAAACTTCGAACCAAACGGGACCTTCGCGGGTTTCCACCATTATCTTGCCTGCACTTTGCTCACGTTTTCTTTTTGCGTCTATGGCTACTACGACGCACTGTTGTCCAAAGACGTCAGCGAGTTTCGTTATTACCTGTGGGTTTTCAACCGCCGCCGTGTTTACAGAGACTTTGTCTGCGCCACTACATAGGACAAGCCTAGCGTCTGAAACGTTGCGGATTCCTCCGCCGACAGTGAACGGAATGCTGATTGCTTTTGCTACGCCCTCCACTACTTCTCTCAATATATCCCTTTTTTCTGACGATGCCGTTATAT